>DATCQF010000667.1:0-6534 GCA_036569735.1 Allostellaceae bacterium
TCGCCCCGCCCGACGATCCACGCCCGGCGCAGTTCGGTGAGGCCCTTGTTGATGTCGGTCGAGTACGCCGGGTCCGAATAGGCCCCCGAGGTATCGTAGACCCGCACCGGCGCTTCGCCCGACGAGGCTTCGAGGTCGATCTCGCGCATTGCGACCCGGATCCCGGCATGGCGCTGCCCGGGGACATGGATTTTGCGCGATGCGGCGAAGGGGCCGGTGGTGACGGCCGGCTCCGCACCCTTCGCGGTCAGCGAACTAGTCGACAGTGGAGCGGAATCGGGCATGGCAGCCTCCGTTGCGCCGGTAGAACGACGACCCGGGACCAGCCGATGTGGGGATGCGGCAACCGCCGAAGCGTTCCTGTCCCTACGCCGGCACGACCCGGATCAGGTTCAAAGGGTTTCCCGCAAACCAGCGATCTCTCAGCCCCTCGCCGGGGCACCCCTTGGATCGCCCGATTATCCACAGACGAGCCCGCCGCCGTCAAGCGCCGCCGTTATCCGTCGACGCGGCGATGGGCGAAATTTAGGGTGAGGAGGCGGGAGGAGAAGGCGCCGTAGGTGGTGGGCTCGTAGCGCGGCGGGTTGTCGGGGCCGACGCAGGTCGGGACGGGGGCGATCAGGGCGTCGTGGCTCGGGCCGAGGAAGAAGGGGATCGCGTAGCGCGAGCGGTCGTTGCGGTTGATCACCCGGTGCGGCGTCGGCTTGAAGCGGTCGTTGGAATAGCGCCCGAGCATCGCGCCGGTGTTGACGACAAAGGTGCCCGGCACCGCCGGCGGGCGGATCCATTCGCCCTCCGGGGTGCGCACCTCGAGCCCGGGCAGCGCCGACTGGGCGAGAAAGGTGATGAAGTTGTTGTCGGTATGCGGGGCGAAGCCGAACTCGTTGTCCTCCGGGTTCGGCTGCGGCGGGTAATGAATGAGCCGGATCGTGCAGTTCGGCTCGGCAAAGGCCGCCGCGAAATAATCATGCGGCAGATCAAGCGCGAAGGCGAAGGCCGGCACCAGACGCAGCGTCATCCTTTCCATCGCGCGGTAATAGGCGAGCATCGCGGCGCGGAACTCCGGCATGCCGTCGGGCCACCGGTTGAGCCCGATCAAGGGCTTATTGTTGACGATGTCGGGATGGTCGGGGGCGCGGTCGCGGGTGATGTAGAACGACTCGCTGAAATTGGGCCTCGTATTGTTGCTGACCGGCGAGTGACGCACGGTCTGCCCGCCGAACGGCAGGTAGCCGATATTGTATTGGCCGATTTTGAGCGCCAGCTTTGTCTCGGCATCGAGAGCGAAGAACCGCGCCGCCTCGGCAAAGGCGTTCTCGACGAGGTCCGGCGCGATCCCGTGATTGGCGACCACCAGAAACCCGGTATCGGCGCTGGTGCGTGCCACCTCGCGGGCAAGCGCGGCGCAGGTGCCGGGTTCGCCGGCCAGCAGCCGTCCGATGTCGAGGACCGGTATCCGGCCCTCATCCGACACCGCAGACGGCATCGCGCGGGCGGCACCGCTCATGGTCGATCCCCCTATGAAGGATCCCGTGGATTCTCGCGCTCGGCCGCGGCCTGGCCCGTGCGGAACTCGCTTCGCGCCGCTTCCTCCTCCTCGTCGCGCTCGCGCAGGGGATCGATACCGGCGGCCTGCATCCGGGCGCCTTCCTCCGACTGGGCGACGTTCGCGGTGACCGTGGCGCCGACCTCGGGATGCAGCATGACCCGGAGCTGGTGGAGGCCGAGCGTCTTGATCGGGCGTCCCAGCACGATCTGCTGCTTGTCGACGGTAAAGCCGGCCTTGGTGACGGCGTCGGAGATGTCGCGGGCGGCGACCGAGCCATAGAGCTGGCCGCTTTCGCCGGCCTGGCGGATCAAGACAACGGTCAGCCCTTCGAGTTTCTCCGCGACCTCGCCGGCTTCCGATTTCTTGTGCAGGTTGTTGGCCTCGAGCTGAGTGCGCTGGGTCTCGAAATAGGCGAGGTTTTCCTTGGTTGCGCGCATCGCCTTTTTTTGCGGCAACAGGTAATTGCGCGCGTAGCCGGGCTTGACCTTGACGATCTGGCCCATCTGGCCAAGCTTCTCGATCCGTTCCAAAAGAATAAGATCAACCATCTGTGCTAACTCCTTGGAGAGGCAAAGCGCTGGCGCAGCCCAAGCCAGCTCTCCAGCAGCCCCAGAATGGCGACCGCCAGAAACGGCCAGCCGAACATCGCGGCCACCGCGTAAAAGCCAACCAGCGCCAGCGCCGGATGGGTGAGGCGCCGCGCCGCCGCGTGCAGGACCGCGAGGCCCGCCAGACAGAACGGCACCGACAGCGCGATCATCATGTTGATGCCGATGAAACGCAGCGACCCGCCAAAGACGATCGCCGCGGCGGCGAACCCGAGCGCCAGCGGCACCCACAGCGGCAGCCCGAGCCCGGCCAGATCGGGCGACGGGCGCCAGTTCTTGCCAAAGCGGGCGAGCAGCCCTTGCGCCAGCGCGGCATTGGCAACCAGCATCATCATCCACGACGCGGCGACAATCCCGGGGATCACCATGGCGAGCAATTCGGCCGCCTGATCGCGGTTGGGCAGGGGGCGCCGTGAAAGGCGGTCGAGCACCTCGCCCACGACGCTTTTCAGCGTCGACTGCAACCCCTCCGGGCCCCCGAGCCACAACAACGCCGCTGCGATCCCGGCCAAGGCGAACGCCGTCAGCCATGCCGTCAACAACCCCAGCGGGTACCAGACGACCGTGCCCGCGTCGTCGCGCCGCGCCAACAGCGCCTGGCGGACGATGAGCGCGACCGGCACGGCGTTCAGCCCCGCGAAGACCGCCGCGCCCAACAGATCGCTCGCGGCCAACAGGACAAGCGTTCCGGTGAGGCCGGCGAGCGCCGTCGCCCCGGTGCCCAGCCATAGCCCCGCGATGAACAGCGGCAGCTGGGTCATATAGACGAATACGAGGCCGCTCGGCGTGCCGAGCATCACCGCGAGGTAGAGGCATGCGCCGACGCTGCCGCAGGCGACCGCAACGCAAGCGGTTCCCAATCGGCCCATTGTCATCGGCCCGATGTCGCCTTCTATCCGTTCGCCGCCGCGCCGCGCCTACTTCACCAGGTAGGGCAGGAGGCCGAGGAAGCGCGCCCGCTTGATCGCCCGCGCCAGCTCGCGCTGCTTCTGGGTCGATACCGCCGTGATGCGGCTCGGCACGATCTTGCCGCGCTCCGAGACGAAGCGCTGCAGGAGCCGCACGTCCTTGTAGTCGATCTTCGGCGCATTGGGGCCCGAGAACGGGCAGGATTTGCGGCGCCGAAAGAACGGCCGGCGGGCACCCGCGGCGCCGCGGTCACCACCGCGCTCACCCCGGTCGCCGCCGCGGTCACCGCCCCGGGGCGCGCCCGGTCCTGATCCCGGGCCCGATCCGGTCTGGCTTTCCATTTAGGCCTCCACCTTTTCGTCCGGCACCTTTTCGTCCGGCGCCTCTTCATCCGGCGCAACGACCGGCGCGGGCGTCGCGTCCGCCGCAATGGCGGGAGCGGGCGCTTCGCCGGCTGGGCGTTCAGCGGGTGGGCGCTCGCCGCCTTCGCGCGGCTCGCCGAAACGCTCGCGCCCTTCGCCATAGCGATCGCGATCGCTGCGGCGCGGGCGGTCCTCGCGGCTGCCGCGGCTCTGCATCACCGCCGAGGGGGCCTCTTCGAGCGCGTCGACCCTGAGCGTCAGATAGCGGATCACGTCCTCGTTGATGCGCATCGTCCGCTCGAGCTCGGCGATCGCCGGTGCGGGCGCCTCGATGTTGAACAGCACATAGTGGCCCTTGCGGTTCTTGTTCATGCGGTAGGCAAGGTTTCTAAGGCCCCAGTATTCGCGCTTCTTAACTTCGCCGCCCTGGTCGGCGATCAGCTGGGTGAAGGTGTCGGCCAGCGCGTCGACCTGGGCGCCGGAAATGTCCTGGCGCGCGATGAACACATTTTCGTAAAGCGGCATGATAACCCAATCCCTTGTGGCTGTGGTGACCCGGAGCGCCCATGATTTTTTGATCGGTGGGGGCCTGCCGGATCGAGCCGGCCCGGGTCATTGGCCCGCAGCCGGCAAGGGGAAGCCGCGCACTATAGCGAAAGGCGTTGCCGGCGCAACGTTTGCGCGCGCTACGCCAGCAGTTGCGCCACGAGCTGAACCAATTGGGTGGCGCGGAACGGTTTCTCGATGAACGGGACGGACCCGCCGCGCAACCGCGCGATCCGCTCCGGCTCGCCGCTGATCATGATGACCGGTATCTCGCGCTCGCTGGCGGACTTGGCGATATCGTCGCCGTTGCCGCCGCGCAGCACCGAGTCGGCGACGATCAGATCGACATCGCCCTGGCGCAGCACAACAAGCGCCTCCTCACGACGCGACGCCGCGCTGACCCGGTAACCCTCCCGCTCCAGCACCTGGACCAGGACGACGACGAGATCGGTATCGTCTTCGACGATAAGAATGTGCTGATCGGCCATGCCTGATCAGGCGCGGACCGGCACGCCCTTTTCTTCGAGCACCTGCTTCAATTCGCCGGTCTCGAACATCTCGCGGACGATGTCGCAGCCGCCGATGAACTCGCCGTTGACATAAAGCTGCGGGATCGTCGGCCAGTTCGAAAACTCCTTGATGCCCTGGCGCACCGAGGGGTCGGTCAGGACGTCGATGCCTTTGAACTTGACCCCGAGATGGCTGAGGATCTGCACGACGGCCGCCGAGAAGCCGCATTGCGGGAATACCGGGGTACCCTTCATGAAGAGCACGACCGGCGCCTCGCCGACCTGCTGACGAATGCGATCTTGTGTGATGCTGTCCATTGTGGAGATCCTCGTTTGTAGGGTGCCTTGTTGGTGGCGCTCAGGCTAATCCTCGGGTGCGCTGGTCTGCAGCGCCAGCGCGTGGAGTTCGGTGCCCATCCGGCCGTGCAGCGCCTGATACACCAGCTGGTGCTGCTGGACCCGGCTCTTGCCGCGGAACGCGTCGGAGACGACGTGGGCGGCGTAGTGATCGCCGTCGCCCCGCAGATCCTCGATCGAGACCCGCGCGTCGGGCAGGCTCTCCTTGATCAGCCGCTCGATCGTCGCCGCGTCCATCGCCATCGCCAATTCCTTAACCTAGGTCGGCCCCTAGCTCTGCGCCATATAGCCCGGCAGCCAAGCCTCGTTCGCGGCCTTGAGTTCCGCGATCGATATGGCACCACCGCCGGGGAGTGTCAACGCGGCGCCGCCGCCCTCTTCGGCGACCCGGCCGATCCGTTGCGCGGGGATGCCACGGGAAGCGGCCTCGCGCAGCAGCGCATCGGGATCGGAGGTCTCGAGGAGGTAGCGCCCCTGGTCCTCGCCGAACAGCCAGGCCTGCCGTGACAGATCAGCCCCCACCCCTCCCTCCCCCGCCTGCGGGGGAGGGTCAGAAAGTAGCGGCGGGGCGTCGGCTCCCTCCCCCGCGATCCCCGGGTCAAGCCCGGGGAGGGGAGGGTTGGGGTGGGGGCTATGCGGCGGTGCGTCGAGCGTTGCACCCCGGTCGCCGGCCATCGCCATCTCGGCCAGCGCGACGAGGAGGCCGCCATCGCCGAGGTCATGACAGGCCGCGACCCGGCCGGCAGCGATCTGGCCGCGGACGAAATCGCCGTTGTTCCGCTCGGCGGCAAGATCGACCGGCGGCGGCGGTCCCGCTTCGCGGTCCTCGATCTCGCGCAGATATAAGGAGCAGCCGAGATGCCCCGCGGTGTCGCCGATCAGGATCAGCGCGTTGCCGCCCTCTTTCAGCGCGAGGTCGACGGCGCGGTGCGCATCGGCGATGAGGCCAACCCCGCCGATAACCGGGGTTGGCAGAATCGCGCTGCCGCTGGTTTCGTTGTAGAGCGACACGTTGCCGGAGACGACCGGGTAGTCGAGCGCCAGGCACGCCGCGCGCATGCCTTGGGTCGCGCCGACAAACTCACCCATGATCTCGGGCTTTTCCGGGTTGCCGAAATTCATGTTGTCGGTCAGCGCCAGCGGTAAGGCGCCCACCGCGGTCAGGTTGCGCCAGCTTTCCGCCACCGCCTGGGCGCCGCCGCGGACGGGATCGGCGCGGCAATAGCGCGGCGTCGAGTCGGTGGCGAGGGCCAGCGCCTTGCCGCCTTCGCCAATCCGGATAATGGCGGCGTCGCCGCCCGGGCGCCTCACCGTGTTGCCCTGGACGAGGTGGTCGTACTGCTCCCAGATCCAGCGCTTCGAGGCGAGGTCGGGGCAGGCGAGGAGGCGCTTCAAGGATTGCAGCGGGTCGCGCCCGGGCAACCCGGCGGGGTCGATGTCGGGTTCGGCAGGGCGGCGCACCCAGGGGCGCTCGTAGAGCGGCGCCTCTCCGACCAAGGGGCCGACCGGGATGTCGGCGGCGCTCTCGCCGTGCATGCGCAGGACGAGGCGCCCCGTTTCGGTGACCCGGCCGATCACCGCGAAGTCGAGCTCCCATTTGGCGAAGACGCGGCGCGCCTCGGCTTCGCTGCCGGGCGCCAGGATCATCAGCATCCGCTCCTGACTTTCGCTGAGCATGATCTCGTAAGCGCCTG
>DATCQF010000668.1:0-8431 GCA_036569735.1 Allostellaceae bacterium
GGCTGACGACAGCGAGGAAAAGTCGGGCGGCGGAGCCATCGAATCGTAGAATCACGATCGCAGCCCCCTGTCAACATCTTGTGGTACCCAGGTGCCTAGCCACTATCACCGCCAAGCCGCTACCCCAGGTGAGCAATTACAGCCGTGTGGTACCCCCGGTGGAGATTGTCTGTTTGATGGCCGTCGCGTTCGGTGCATTGAGATCGATAACCTTGAGCGTGCTGTCGCCGTCACCGGCATAGAGCCAGCGGCCGTGCGACGTGACGCCATCCGGCCCGGATTTACTGTTGTTCACATTACCAAGTCCGTTGAGCACGATGCCGACGAAACCGCCGATCGTCCTCTTGAACGTGTTCTTCTTGGTGTCGATAACGTCGATGCCCGCGTTCGAGCGGTCGCCGAGATAGTACTCGGCGCGATCGGGATCGACCCAGCTGATGTCGAACGACCTGAGCGGATGACCCGGGATTTGAACCGCGGTCAGGCATTCGGTCTGCGTCGTCGTCGGCGCGCCTGGGCCGGTGCACGGACCGGCGAGCGCGGTGCCAATTGTCGCGAGCGACACGACCCCGAACAGCGCCGACGCGAAAACCGAGGCGAGCATGGTCCCCTTTGAGAATCTCGGCATCTCTTCCCTCCATGTTTTGGATGCTGGTCTCATCATTCCCCTCACATCAGAAAGGCCTATTCGCCCCCACCCTATGAGGCGATCGGCGAACCGAAACACCCGTTCGGCGTTAGTGTTCCGCGCGATCTGCTAAAGTTTTAGGCTGATTTGATCGTCCTTTATTGCGGCGTGGCGGCGCGCGCGACGGCTCGTGTATAGTGCTGGGATGACCGTCGAGGCCGTAGATTCCCCAGCCCTTGGGGACGCCACCGAAACGCTCGCCAGGCTTGGGACCACGCTGGTCGAGGATGGCGCGATCGACCAGCGGACACTGGAGCGCGCGCGCCGCTCAGTGGCGGACACCGGCGGCCGCCTCGATCGGGTCCTGACCCAGCTCGGCCTGGTCAGCGAGCGCGCGCTCGCTGAAGCGCTGGCCGGGCTTCTGGGGCTCCCTCTCGCAACCAGCTCGGATTATCCGCAGGTCCCGCTTTTCACCGATCAGCTAAAGGGGAAGTTCCTGCGCCGGGCCCGGGCGATGCCGATTGGCGCCGGCGAGAACCGCGTGGTCCTCGCCATGGCCGATCCGCTCGACCAGTTTACCCGCGATGCCGCCGCCGCGGCGCTGGGCCGGCCGGTCGCCGTCGCGGTCGCCGTTCCGGTTGAGCTCGACGCCGCCTTTGACCGGCTCTATGCCGAGCCCGAGGAGGCTGGGGATGCCGGCACGGTGCTGGACGAGATGGCGCCGGATAGCGAGCCGGCCGAAGAGGATGCCGAGCGGCTGAAGGACCTCGCGAGCGAGGCGCCGGTGATCCGGCTCGTCAACCAGCTGATTGCGCGCGCTGTCGAAACCCACGCCTCGGACGTCCACCTCGAGCCGTTTCCCGACAGATTGCGGGTGCGCTACCGCTATGACGGCGTGCTGCACGAGGTCGAGCCGCCGCCGGCGCGGCTCCAGGCGGCCGTCATATCGCGGATCAAGATCATGGCGCGGCTCGACATCGCCGAGCGCCGCTTGCCGCAGGACGGCCGCATCAAGTTGACGGTGCGCGGCCACGAGATCGACTTCCGGGTGTCGACAATTCCCTCGCTGCACGGCGAGACGGTGGTGCTGCGGGTGCTCGACCGCACGGCTGTCGAGTTCGACTACAACAGGCTCGGTTTTTCCGCTGGCATACGGGACGGCATCGCGCGTTCGCTCGACCTGCCGAACGGCATGGTCCTGGTCACCGGTCCGACCGGCAGCGGCAAGACGACGACGCTCTACACCGGCCTGTTGCAGCTCAACACGGTGGCGCGCATGATCGTGACGGTCGAGGACCCGATCGAATACCAGCTTAACGGGATCAACCAGATCCAGGTCAAGCCGCAGATTGGCCTCAACTTCGCCAGCCTGCTGCGCTCCATCCTGCGGCAGGATCCCGACGTCATCATGATCGGCGAGATCCGCGACCTCGAGACCGCGCAGATCGCCGTGCAGGCGGCGCTCACCGGCCATCTCGTGCTGTCCACCCTGCATACCAACTCGGCGGCCGCGACGGTGACGCGGCTGCGTGACATGGGGCTCGAGGATTACCTGCTGACGGCGACGCTGAAGGCGGTCCTGGCGCAGCGGCTCGTCCGGCGGCTGTGCGCCGCCTGCAAGATCGCGGCCCCGGCACCCGCCGCGGTGGTCGAGCGGTTCGGGCTGGACCGTTTGGCGCCGGCGGGCGCGATTACGCTCTACCATCCGGCAGGGTGTCCGGAGTGCCGCGGCACCGGGTATCGCGGGCGGCGGGCGATCGGCGAGCTGCTGCTGCCGAGCCGGGCGATCGAGCGGCTGATTTTCGAGCGCGCCGACGATGTCGCGATCGAGCACGCCGCGGTGGCGGACGGCATGCAGCCGATCCTGGAAAGCGGCATGGTCGCCGCGCTCGAGGGCGACACCACGGTCGAGGAGGTCGTGCGTTGCATCCGCGGCGAGGCTTGACGCACCGACGCCGAGGGAGCGCGCCCTTGGCGAGCGCAATGACGAGGTCCCGCGCGAGGAGTTGAGATGCCGCAGTTCCGCTGGTCGGCGATCGATGGCGGCGGCAATGTGATCGGGGGCCTCATGGAGGCGTCCGACACGGCGGCTGTGGTCGAACGGCTGCAGCGCCAGGGCCAGATCGTGCTGCGCGCCGACCCCGCCGACCGGCGCGGCGGCCTCGGCGAGCTGTTGCGGCTTGATCTTGCGGGTTCGCGCGGCCTCGACAAGGCGACGCTTTGCGAGGTTACCCGGGAGCTCGCAATCATGCTGGCGTCGGGCCAGGATCTCGACCGCACCCTGCGCTTCGTCGTCGATAATACGGAGAACGCGCGCGCCCGCACTATCATGGGCAATATCCGCGACAAGGTGCGCTCGGGCAGCTCGCTCGCGGCAGCGCTTGCGGGCGAGCCGCGCAGCTTCTCCAAGCTTTATGTCGGTCTGGTTCGGGCGGGCGAGGCTGGGGGTGCGCTGGCGACCACCCTCGACCGCCTCGCCACCCTCATCGAGCGCGAGCGCAGCCTGAGCGCGAGCCTGCGGGCGGCGCTGATCTATCCGGCACTCCTCGTAGTCGCGGCGATCGGCTCGATCTTTCTGCTGCTCAACTACGTGCTGCCGCAGTTCGCGCCGATCTTCGAAGAGGCCGGGGCGCAGCTGCCTGTCGCCACGCGCGTGCTAATGGCGCTGGGCGCGGCAGTCGGCGCGGCCGGCCCGTGGTTGCTGCTGGGGCTGTTGGCGCTTGGCCTGGTCGCGCGACACGCCCTCGCACGGCCGGCAACGCGTTTGAAGGCCGATCGGCTGATGCTGCATCTGCCGATCATCGGGCGGCTCTTGCGCGAGACGCTTGCGGCTCGGCTGACGCGCACGCTCGGCAGCCTCTTGCAGAACGGGGTGCCGCTGATCCCGGCTCTCGGGATTGCCAAGGATGCGCTCGGAAACCTGGCTGCCGCGGCGGCAGTCGAGGCGGCGGCGCTCGCCGCCAAGGGTGGTGGAGGGCTTGCCCGACCGCTCGCGCAATCGGGCGTGTTCCCGCCACGCACGATCCATCTCCTGCAGCTCGGCGAGGAGGCTGCCCAGCTCTCGGCAATGGCGCTCAAGGCTGCCGATATCCATGACGAGCAAGCGCGCCTGATGATGCAGCGGCTTGTCGCACTGGCGGTGCCGATCATTACCATCGCGATGGGCCTTGTCGTCGCCGGTATCGTCGGGGCGCTCCTGACCGCGATGCTGAGCCTCAATGACCTCGCGGTTTGAAGCTGCATTGCAGCCGCCGGGACGTGGCGCTGATGGGTTTACGCTGATCGAACTTGTCGTGACGCTCGCGATCCTGGGATTGAGTTTGGTGCTGGTGACCGGTTACCGGCCCCCCTGGAGCGGAGCGCTCAGCCTTGACGGGACGGCCGGCCGGATCGCCGCGGAATTGCGCCTGGCGCGGTCGGAGGCGATCGTCGGCAACCGCCCGGTCGCGTTCAATGTCGATCTGGTTGGCCATCGCTATCGTGTCGGCGCCGGTGCATCGCGGCGTCTCCCCGGTGATTTCTCCATCGAGCTACTAACGATCGCCGGCGAACGGCAGCGCGCGAACACCGGCGATATTCGCTTCAACCCGGACGGCAGCTCGACAGGGGGCCGCATCGTGCTCGCGGATGGACGCCGGCGAGTCGCAATCGGCGTCGATTGGCTGACCGGGCGCGTCGGTGTCGCCGATGTCCGGTGACCGCGCCCACGGGTTCACCTTGCTTGAGGTTGTCGTGGCTCTCGCCATCGCCGCGCTGGCGCTGGTCGGGCTTTTTCGGGCGGGCAGCGATGGGCTGTTTGCGGCCGACACGGCATCGCACACCGAAGAAGCCCTGCAGCGCGCCCAATCGCATCTTGCCGCGGTCGGGCGCGACGTCGCTTTGTTGCCGGGCGATTTCGAGGGCGATGATGGCGGCGGGTATCTCTGGCGGCTGCAGGTGCATCCGGCGGCAGTTCAGCCAGCACAGACTCTGGACGCGGGCTCGGCGGCGCCCCTCACGCTGTTCGATGTCGAGGTCGCCATTTCATGGCCGAGCCGCGGCCGCGATCGCACGGTCGCGCTGAAGACGCGGCGCCTCGGGTCAACCGCCGGCAGCGAGTGAGAATCATGCCCCGACGGTGCCTCCCGGACCGCCGGTGCCTCCCGGACCGACAGCGCGGGTTCACCTTGCTCGAAATGCTGGTTGCGCTTGTCGTGCTCGGGTTTCTCGTCGTCGGGCTGACCCAAGGCGTGCGCGCCGGCCTTGCGCTATGGCAGGCGCAGCGCCATCGGCTCACGCAGACCGCCGACCTCGACGCCGCGGCGCGCATGCTGCGCATGCTGCTGACGCAGATGCCCGCGATACCGGTGAGTGAGCCGGCAAGCTCGAACAACGGGGCGACTGCGACAAAAGGCAGCGCGGACCGCTTCGCCTTCGTCGGAGACCTGCCCACCGGGTTCGGCACGACGCGACGCGCCGACATCACTGTCGGCTTCAACCACCAAAGCCTGGTCCTCTTGTGGACCCCGCATCGCCACGAACTCTGGTCGACACCGCGGCCACCTCTCGCCGAAACCGGCCTGGTTCACGGCATCGAGCGCCTCGAACTGGCCTATTGGGGGGCGCCCGCGCCCGGCCAGCCGGCGGGATGGCAGGCGCAATGGGATGGTCCCGAGCCTCCCGATCTGGTTCGCCTGCGCCTCATCTTCGCCAAAGGCGATCGCCGACGCTGGCCCGATCTGATCGCGGCGCCCCGGCTCCGGCGTCAGCAATAATTGTCCCAATCTAGCCAAATGCGCGAAAAATCCGGCCTGCGTCGAGCCGGCCGCCTCTTTTCTCGGTGGTACCCGCCCCCTATGATGCCGGCGCGAATCGTCGGCTTCGTCGAAGCCTGGGACATTGGGGGGCGGCAGCAGAATTTTGGGGTGCGGTGCGCCCCGCAGTTCCGAGCTATCTGGTTGAGGGGCTTCGTCACGATGGTTGCGCCATGACCGCCCGGTCCGGACCTCACCCGCCATCTGATGCCGGGGACCCGTCTCGCGTCAAATTCGGGCACGGCGTGACCATGCTGCGGTACCCGGCAGCTCCCCGGCATCACCCTGTCGCTTACCGATTCCGGGTTGGGTTGATCCGATAATGGCACGCGGGTTCCTCATCTGGTGGGTTGGGCAGCTCGCCGATCTTCTGCCGCAGCGATGGCGCCAATCGGTTCTGACTTCCGTCGACGCACTTGTCGTCGCCCCGACCGGTCCGCTCGACCGCGGCCCGGATTCGGTAGCGGTTGGCCTGCGGCAACACGGCAGGGAGGCGCCGCTCGGCCGGTTCGGGCTCGATGCCGCCAGCCTCAGAACGCTGCCGCATGCTGCTGGCCGGCCAGCGGTGCTTCGCCTGCCGCAAGCGGATTTGCTGGCAAAGACGGTCGTCCTGCCGCTTGCCGCAGAGCGCGAGCTCGACCAGGTCCTGGCCTTCGAGATGGACCGGGAGACCCCGTTTAAATCCGATGAGCTGTACTGGAACCATCGGGTCGAAGCGATCGACCGGCAAAACGGACGTTTGTCGGTGCGCCTGTTGCTGCTGCCGAAAGCCAACCTTGCCGTGCTGCTCGCTTCTCTCAATCAAGCTGGAATTATGCCGAGGCGAGTCGAGATCGCCGATGGTCCGGATGAGGGGTTCTACCTGCCGCTCGACGGCACGGACGGCGGCCTGCGCCATCCCTATCGCCGCCTCCTCTGGCCCGCCGCCGCGTGCTGCGCGTTGCTGGCGCTCGGCGCTGTCGCAACGCCGTTCGTGCGCCAGTCTGTCGCCCTTGCCGCACTCGACCGCGAGATTGCGGTCGGCCGATCCGCGGCGCCCGAGGTGGAAAGCCTGCGCCGGGAGATCGACCGATTGGCGGGCAATGCCGACCTCGTCACCAGCGAACGGAGCAAAACGGGGCGCCCGCTCGAGGTGCTGGCGGCGGCGACCCGCATTCTGCCGGACGACACCTATCTGACCGAAATGGAGCTGCGGCAGCGAAAAGTGACGTTGAGCGGCCGCTCGGCCGCGGCGGCTCGATTGATCGGCGCGCTCGCCGCCGACAGCACGTTCCGCAACCCGGCATTCGCGGCGCCGGTGACCCGCATCGAGGCACTTCGGGCGGAGATCTTCACCATCAACGCGGAGGTCGGGCCGTAGCCTCTCTCGCAAGCTTACCGACCGGCGCACGGGGGCGAGTTCTGGCGTTGATCCTGGGCCTTGCCATGCTGGCGGGCGGGTATCTGCTGATCGCCGCGCCGCTCGTTGACCTGTACACCGAACGCGAGGTGACCATAGAGGCGCGGCGCATGCTGCTGCCTCGGCTTAATGCTGCCACGGGCGAACTGCCATTGCTGCGCGCCCGCGCCGCCGAACTGCGCGCCGCGTCGACTACCCACAAGATCACCCTCGACGGCGCGAGCGACGCGATCGCCGCGGCTGCTCTGCAAAGTCATATCGAGGAACTCACCACCGCCGCCGGCGCCTCCATCGGCAGCACCGAGGGCCTGCCCACCGAAACTCGCGGCGCCTATCGGCGGATCGGCCTTCGGCTCGTGCTGAGCGGCCCCTATGAGACGTTGATGGCGCTATTCGCCAAGCTGGAGGTGGCGACGCCGCCCTTGGTTATCGACAATGTGCAGATCCGCGGATTGCAGCGGCGAGCGGGCGTGCAGCAGCCTCTGGCGCTCGACGCCGGGTTCGATGTTTATGGGTTCCGCGCCAATGAAGTCGTGGCCAAACCATGATCGATCGCCTGGCGGTTTACCTGCTGATTGCCGGATGCCTGTTGTTCGCGAGCCTCATCGTTGTCGAGCTTGACGGCGGAGTTGCCGCCGACGCGGCTCTGACCGAGGTTCCGCTGCGGGCCGATGCCGCTCCCGCTGCTCCGCAGCCGCTTCCGCGAGTTGAACTCGAGGACCTGCTGCGGGTGACGCTCGCCCGCCCGCTGTTCAGCGCCACGCGCCGTCCGCCGCAGACGGCGGGCAACGCAGCGGCCGACCCCGGTCTGAGCGACACGCGGCTGACCGGGATCGTTACCGAGCCGGATCACCGTGTGGCGATCTTTGCCATCACTGGAGCCAAGCCGGTCGCGCTCACCGAGGGCGAAACCGTGAGCGGGTGGCGCATCGACAGCATCTCGCCGCGCGAAGTCTCGCTGAGCGGTCCGGGCGGGACCAAAATACTGCAGCCGCGGATCGATCCGAATGCCGTCGCTCAGCCGCGATCCCCGCCCGCCGGCGCCGGCGCCGGACGCAGGGTCGCAGCACCCGCGCCGCCGCGACCCGGTGCCGCGCCTGTTCCGGGAGCGCGGCCGCCACCCGTCACTCCAGCGAGAAACCCGGCTGCTCTCCCGCCTCGCCGACCGGCACCAACGGATCAACAGCGATGATAATGTTCCGCAGAACCAGCCGATCGCTTGGATTCTTTTTTGTCTTGCCGCTCCTTGCCGGCTGCGAGACGCTCCCACCGCTCGGCTTGACGCCGCTTGGGCAGCCCGGCGCCTTGCAGGCGGCGCCACCGCGGATAAACAGCGCGATCCCGGCCGATCGCAACCGAAGAACGGCCTTCGAAGAGCACGGCGTCGCGACGGCGCCGGCGATCGCGCCGCCCCCGGCGGCTCGGGCATCCGGGCAAGCCGGCGATGTCACGCTGAATTTCGTCGACACCGATATTCGCGAGATCGCGCGCACGATTCTCGGCACCATGTTGAAGCTCAACTTTACGATCGACCCGAACGTGCACGGCACTGCATCGATCGAGACCGGCACGCCGGTGTCGCGCTCGGAGCTGCTGCCGACACTCGAAACC
>DATCQF010000669.1:0-13071 GCA_036569735.1 Allostellaceae bacterium
GCTGTGGCGCGATGCGGCCGGCGAGGCGGCGGCGCGGCTGTGCCACGACCTCATTGACGCGGCGGCCGATTTTCCGGAGCTGCCGGGGCGGCACTACCCGGCGCTGTTCGAGGCGCTGGCCGCCGGCGCGGTGGTGCGGCCGGCCTATGGGCGCCATCCGCGCCTCGCGATCTGGGGTCTCGTCGAGGCGCGCCTGCAGCAGGCCGACCTTCTCGTCCTCGGCGGTCTCAACGAGGGCACCTGGCCGGGGCCGGCAGCCTACGACCCGTGGATGTCGCGCCGGATGCGCCAGGAATTCGGCATCGCCGTGCCGGAGCGCGCGATCGGCATTGCCGCGCACGACTTTGCCCAGGCGCTCGGCGCGCCCCTGGTCGCGCTGACCCGTGCGACGCGGCGCGAGGGGGTGCCGACCGTGCCGTCGCGCTGGCTGTTGCGCCTCGACACGGTGCTGCGCGCGGTCGGGCTCGATGGCCGGCTCATGGCGGAGCCCGAGATCGCCGCCGCCGCGGCGCTGCGCGACCAGCCCGGCCGGCGCCGCCCGAGCCTGCCGGCCGCGCCGTGCCCGCCGCTCGCCGCCCGGCCGCGCCAGCTTTCGGTGACCCAGATCGAGACCTGGATCCGCGATCCCTATGCGATCTATGCCCGCCACATCCTGCGTCTCCGGGCGCTCGACGAGCTCGATGTCGATCCCGGCCGGGCCGAGCTCGGCATCACCGTGCATGACGCGCTCGCAAAATTTGTTCAGCGCTACCCGCACGCCTTGCCGCCCTCCGCCGAGGCCGAGCTTATCGAGATCGGCCGCACCGCGTTCGGCGCGATCCTGTCGCGGCCCGGGGTTTGGGCGTTCTGGTGGCCGCGCTTCGAGCGGGTCGCCCGCTGGTTCGTCGCCGCGGAGCGGGTGCGCCGCGCCGGGATCGCCCTCAGCCTCAGCGAGCGCTGGGGCCGCCTCGTGATCCCGGCTCCCGCCGGTCCGTTCACGATCATCGCGCTCGCCGACCGCATCGACCGGCTCCATACCGGGGAACTGGTGCTGATCGACTACAAGACCGGGGCGGTGCCGGCGAAGCGCGAGATCGACGGCGCCGTTGCTGTGCAGTTGCCGCTCGAAGGCGCGATCGCCCGCGACGGCAGCTTCGAGGGGCTGACCGGGGAGCCGGGGATCAGCGGGAGGACGGCGGCGCTCGAATACTGGCGGCTGCCCGGCGGCGAGCCGGCCGGGATAATTCACCCGATCGCCGGCGGCGATCCGGACGCGCTGATCGACCGCGTGCTCGCCACGGTCGGCGCTCTGGTCGAGCGCTTCGACGACCCGGCGACACCCTACCCGCCGGTGCCGGCGCCGCAATGGGCCCCGCGCTTTTCGGATTACCGCCATCTCGAACGGCTCGACGAAGCCGACCCCGAGCCCGAGCCAGAGCCAGAGGGCGAACCCCGAGGCGAGCCATGACCCGCATCGACGAAGCCGGCGCCGTCCAGCGGCGGGCGTTGCATCCCGCGGAGTCGGTTTGGGTCGCCGCGTCGGCCGGCACCGGCAAGACCAAGGTCCTGACCGACCGGCTGCTTGCGCTGATGCTCAACGGCACCGATCCGGGGCACATCCTGTGCCTGACCTTCACCCGCGCCGCCGCCGCCGAGATGGCCAACCGGATCAACCAGCGGCTCGCCGACTGGACGACGCTGGCGCCGGGAAGGCTGGCCGGGGAGCTCTTCGAGCTGACCGGACGTTTCCCGGACGAGCCGGAGATGGCGCGGGCGCGCCAGCTGTTCGCCCGCATCCTCGACGTGCCGGGCGGCGCCAAGATCGCGACAATCCACGCCTTCTGCCAATCCCTGCTGCGGCGCTTCCCCCTGGAAGCAGGCGTGCCCCCCGAATTCGCCGTGATGGACGAACGTACCGCCGGAGAAGCCCTGAGCGAAGCCGCCGAGGCGGTCATCAATGCCGCCCGGTCGGAACCCCAACCGGACCTCGCCGCGGCGCTGGCGATCGTCGCGCGCTATGCCCCCGAGGAGCGCTTTATCGAGCTGATGACCGCCCTCGCCGCCGAGCGCGGCAAGCTGCGTGAGGCGCTCGCCCACGGCGACAGGGCGCTCAACCGGCGGCTCAATGCGGCGCTGTCGGTCCCGGCGGACGCCACGGCGGAGAGCCTCGTCGCGGCGTTTTGCGCCGGGGGCGACGCGGCCGGCCTGCGCGCCGCCGCCAGTGCCCTGGCGGAGGGATCCAAGACCGACCGGGAACGCGGTGAGACCATCGCCCGCTGGTGCGCCAACCCCGTAGAGCGGCCGAACCTGCTCGACCCCTATCTCGCGGCCTTCCTGACCAAGGAGGGCGCGGCCCGCGGCACCCTGATCACCAAAGCTGCGGCGGCCAAGGCCCTGCCCGCCGATCCGTGCGCCGTCCTCCAGGCTGAGGGCGAGCGTATCCTGCGATTACGGGCGGAGTGCGCCGGCGTTGCCCTCGTCGAGGCGACCGGCGCGCTGATGCGCCTGGGCGACGCCCTCTTGGGCGAATATGAGCGCCGCAAACGGCTGCACGGCCTCCTCGATTACGACGACCTCGTGCAGAAGACGCTGGAATTGTTGCGCCGGCCGGGGGTGGCGCCGTGGGTGCTGTTCAAGCTCGATGGCGGGCTCGACCACATCCTGGTCGACGAGGCGCAGGACACCAACCCAGAGCAATGGGCGATCATCGCCGCGCTGGCCGAGGAATTTTTCGTTGGCGAAGGCGCCGGCGAGCGCGTCCGCACCGTGTTCGCGGTCGGCGATGCGAAGCAGTCGATCTACAGCTTTCAGCGCGCCGATCCGCGCGACTTTGTCAAGATGCGCCGGCACTTCGAAGCCCGGGTCACCGCGGCGCGACAGGAGTGGCGCGTGGTGCCGCTCGACATTTCATTCCGCGCCGCCGAACCGTTGCTGGAGGCGGTCGACGCCGTGTTCCGCCATGCCGGCGCGGCCGATGGCGTCGCGCTCGACGGCCGCGCCATTCGTCATGTCGCGGCGCGCGCCGGCCAGGCCGGAATCGTCGAATTGTGGCCTGCGGTGTTGCCGGAGCCCGACGAGCCGCCCGACCCGGCGGGGATGGCCGTTGCGCGCGATCGCGGGGCCGAGCCCCATGCGCGGCTGGCCCGTGCCATCGCCGCGACGATCGCGCGATGGCTGGCGCGCGGCGAGCGGCTCGAGTCGCGCGGCCGGGAATTGCGGCCGGGCGACGTCATGGTGCTGGTGCGCCGGCGCAACGCCTTTGTCGGCGAACTCCTGCGCGCGCTGAAGCAGCACGAGGTGCCAGTCGCCGGGGCCGACCGGCTGGTGCTCGCCAATGAGATGGCGGTGCAGGATCTGATGGCGCTCGGGCGGTTCCTTCTGCTGCCGGAAGACGATCTGACCCTCGCCACCGTGCTCAAGGGCCCGCTGTTCGGTCTCTCCGAGGAGGAGCTGTTTCTCCTCGCCTATGACCGCGGCAAGGCGACGCTGTGGAGCCGGCTGCAGCGCTTTGCCCCCGAACACCCGGCGATGGGCGCGGCTGCCGAGCGGCTGCGCGAACTTTTGGCCCGCGCCGATTTCGTGCCGCCGTTCGAGCTTTATGCCGAGATTCTCGGCGCTGGGAACGGACGGCGGGCGATGCTCGAGCGCCTCGGGCCCGAGGCGGCCGACCCGGTCGAGGAGTTCCTCGCGCTGGCGCTCGCCTACGAGCGCGAGCACGTGCCCTCGCTGCAGGGCTTTCTGCGCTGGCTTTCCGCCGGCGACATCGAGGTGAAGCGCGATTTCGGCGAACGCCAGCGCGACGAAGTGCGCATCCTGACCGTGCACGGCGCCAAGGGGCTCGAGGCGCCGGTGGTTTTCCTGCCCGACACGATGCAGTTGCCCGATCGCCAGGTACCGATGCTGTGGAGCGAAACCGAGGCGCTGCCGCTGTGGCGCCCGCGGAAGGACCTCGGGGCGCCGTTCTACCTAGCCGAGCGCGATGCGCTGCGCCGGCGCCAGCTGCAGGAATATCGCCGCCTCCTCTATGTCGCGCTGACCCGCGCGCAGGACCGGCTGTATGTGTGCGGCTGGCAGACCCGCAACCCGGTCAAGGAAGCGCCGTCCTGGCATGCGCTGTGCCACGCCGGGTGGAGCGGCACCGCCACGCCGTTTCTCTTCGATACGCGGCCGCTGATCGGCGAGCGCGACGGATGGCGGGGCGAGGCGCTGCGCCTCAGCGCGACGCAGACCGCGTCGCCCGGCCGCGATCGGCCGCTCGCCGGCGCGCGCCCGCTCGGGCCGATGCCGGACTGGGTGCGGGCGCCGCCACCGCCCGAACCGAGCCCGCCCAAACCGCTGCTGCCGTCGCGCCCGAGCGGGCCGGAGCCGGCGACCTTGTCGCCGCTCGCCGCTCAGGGCCGCGACCGCTTCAAGCGCGGTCTTCTCGTACACCGCCTGCTGCAGAGCCTGCCCGAGCTGCCCGAGCGCGACCGCCGGGCGGCGGCGCGGCGCTTTCTCGCACTGCCGCTGCACGGGCTCGATGAGGCCACGCAGGACGAGATCTGCGCCGAGACCCTGGCGGTGCTGGCCGACCCCGGCCTCGCCGACCTCTGGGGACCATATGCCCGGGCCGAGGTGCCGGTCGTCGGGCTGATCCCCGGAAGCAGCCCCGGGACCGAGCACGCCTTGTCCGGCCAGATCGACCGGCTCGTCGTGACCCAGTCGCGCGTGCTGATCGTCGATTTCAAGACGGTCCGGCCGGCCCCCGCCACCGAGGATGCGGTGCCGGCGATGTACCTGCGGCAGCTCGCGGCATACCGCGCCGCTCTCACTCGGATCTATCCCGGCCGCCGGGTCGATTGCGCGATCCTGTGGACCGACGGCCCGCTCCTGATGCCGATCAGCCCGGCCCTCCTCGCCCGCCATCTGCCGGGGCAGCTGCCGGTGTAATTGCCGGGCGCCCGATCCGGCCGGGAACCGAAGGGGCCCGGCGCGCGTCAACCAAGGGAGATGCGGCTCGCACCCATGCGCGCGAAAGGGAACCCGATGCGATCACTCCTTAGCCTGTATCTTTCGATCGGGATCGTGCTGCTGGTGGTGGGGTTTTTCGCCACCGGCCCGTGCCCCGACAAGAACAAGGACGTGGTCAGCGACGTCGTCTTCGTCGTAGGCTGGCCGGTCTACCTTTACGATGGCGTTGTGCAGGGCAACGCGGCGTCACCGCAATGGCTGCACAAACAGGCTTGCGAGGGCGGCGTCACCGCCAACCGCGCCGCGCAGCTGACGCCAAAGCCGAATTAGCCAAAGCCGAATTCGGGGCCGGCATCGCGGCGCAACCGCTCGCCGAGCTCGGTGCCGAGGGCGACCGCGTCCGCGACCGCACCCTCGATCCGCCCGCGCCGCTCGGCATTGCCGTCGGGCGCGAGCAAGAGCGCGTCGAGCCCGAGGCGGCCCTCGGTGATCGTCGCCAGCCCAGCGATCGGGGTGCGGCACGACCCGTCGAGCGCCGCCAGCATCGCCCGCTCGGCGGCGACTGACGCCGCGGTTGCCGGATCGTTGAGCGGCGCGAGGCGCTGGCGCAACTTGTCGTCCGCCGCCCGGCACTCGATCGCCAGCGCACCCTGGCCGACCGCCGGAAGCATCAGTTCGGGCGGCAGGATTTCGCTCGCCACACCTGCCTGGCCCAATCGTTCGAGCCCACACAGAGCGAGCACCAGCGCATCGACCTCGCCGGAAGCGAGCTTGTCGAGACGGGTCCCGACATTGCCGCGCATCGGCGCAATCCTGAAATCGCCGCGGTAGCGCAGCAGCTGGGCGCGCCGGCGCAACGACGCCGTGCCGATCCGCGCGCCCTGCGGCAGGTCGGCGAGGCCGCCGCCGCGCGAGACCAGCGCATCGCGCGGATCGTCGCGCGCCAGGACGCAGCCGATGTCGAGACCCGCCGGCAACACCGTCTCCATGTCTTTCAGCGAGTGCACCGCGAGGTCGATCCGGCAGTCGATGAGCGCCTCCTCGATCTCCTTGGTAAAGAGGCCCTTGCCGCCGATCTCCGCGAGGAGGCGGGTCTGCACCCGGTCGCCGGTGGTGCGGATCGCCACCAGCTCGACCGCGCCCTCGGCGGCAAGATCGGGATGGGCGGCGCGCAAGCGGTCGCGCACCAGCCCGGCCTGAAAGAGCGCCATCGGGCTGCCGCGGGTACCGATCCGAAGGGGGCGCAACGGCACGGGTGCTCCTCGACAACTCGACAAAGTGGGGCTGTTGTAGCCCGTGCGGCCCCTCCCCGCCAGGACGACGCCGGCAGTCTACGGCGAGGGCACCGCTTGGATCGGCGGCGTCAGGGGCAGGATTTGCATGATCGCCAGCCAGAAGCTCGCGAAGGCGAGCGACAGCACCGTGATCGGTATTCCGGCGCGGGCATATTCCCTGAAGCTCAACCCGGCGCCCATCCGCTCGGCGCGCTCGGCGATCAACAGGTTGGTCAGGCTGCCGGTGAGCAGGAGATTGCCGGCCAGGGTCGAGAGCAGCGCCAACCCATAGAGCACCCCGGAAGTCGGGCTCGGCCAGATGCGCAGCAGCAGCATCGCCGTCGGAACGCTGCCGATCGCGTTGCTGGTCACCCCGGCGAACGGCAGCATCAGCAAGAGATTATTCGGCAGCAGCTGGTGATCGTCGAGGAACCCGAGCACCTTGGCGGCGATCCCTGAATCGTTGAGCTGCCCGGTCAGCGCGAAGAGACACGACACGAGGAGCAGGAGCGGCCAATCGACCGCGGCGATCATCGTGCGGCTGGTGATCTTGCGGTTGGCCAACAGCAAGGCCGCGATGATCAAGGCGCCAATCTCGCGCGGCAGCGAGGTGGCAAAGAGGATCAGGAGGGCGAGGAGCGCGACGCCGCCCTTGATCGTCTGGTTGCGGTCGAGGACATGCTCGGTGACCGCCGCCAGCCCGATCGCGTCGACCGGCGCCGTCGTGATACGGATGCGACGGCGCCATTGCAGCCACAGGACGCCAAAGACGACGACCAGCGCGAACAGTGCCGGAACGCCGCAGACGCCGAGGAAGCTCCAGAAATCGAGCCGGCCGAGGGCGCCCACCAGAATGTTCTGGGGATTGCCGATCAGCGTGGCCGCCGAGCCGGCATTGACCGAGGCGGCGAGCGCGATCGCGAAAGGCCGGGGATCGAGGCCGCGGCGCTGTGCCCCGGCGATCAACAAGGGCGCGATCGAGATGACCAGGATGTCGTTGGCGAGCACCGCCGATAATCCGCCGCCGATCGCCACCGTCAGCGCCAGGAGGCCGGCCGTGCCGCCCCGCATCTGGACCATCGTGCGGGCGCACAAATCGATAAAGCCCGATTCGGCGAATTGCGCCGAGATGATCATCATCGCGAACAGGAACGCCAGGGTCGGCAGGTCGACGGCGCTGCCGAAATCGTCAAGCGTCATCTCGCCGCTCGCCAGGAGCGCGATCACCGCGAGCAGAGCAATGCCGGTCCGGTCGACCCGCAGCCACGCGATCCGCCCGGCGGCCATGCCGATATAGGTCAGGATGAGGACCAGGAGGACGATAGCGGCGTGCATGGCGGGATCTTGGCGTTTGTGGGCGCATCATGCGGCAAGCCGATCCGGCGCGGCGAGGTCTCGTCTCATTTGCAACAGCTTTGCGCCCAACCGTGGCTTTCGCGCCACTGCCCCGAAGTTATTGCCGCCGCCGGCACCAACAAAACGCGGCATTCCCGGCGGAAGCCGCGATCCACCGTGCAACCAATCGCGCCGTGGATTGGTGGATCCCGGCTTCCGCCGGGAATGCGATCGGATGATCAGCTTCTCGTGCCCAGCCGGCGCCCGCTTGCTATATGATGTGTTGCATGACCGATCTCCTCGCCGACCACCCGCTCCCGCCGGAGCCGTCGACGCCGCTCCTCGCCGCGCTCAACGAGGCGCAATGCCAGGCTGTCGCGGCGATCGAGGGCGCCGTCCTCGTGCTGGCCGGGGCCGGCACCGGCAAGACACGGGTGCTGACGACGCGCCTCGCGCAGATCCTCGCTTCCGGCCGCGCCTTTCCGGGCGAGCTCCTGGCCGTCACCTTCACCAACAAGGCGGCGCGCGAGATGCGCGAAAGGCTGGAAGCGATGATCGGGCGCGCCGCCGACGGGGTGTGGCTCGGCACCTTCCACGCGCTCGCCGCCCGCATCCTGCGCCGTCACGCCGACGCGGTCGGCCTCACCTCCAACTTCACCATTTTGGACAGCGACGACCAACTGCGCCTCCTGAAGCAGATCATTTCGGCGGCCAACATCGACGAGCGGCGCTGGCCGGCGCGTGCGCTGCATGGCGTGATCGAGCGCTGGAAGGATCGCGGCCTCGTTCCGGATAAGGTGCCGGCGGGTGAGGCCGGCGACTGGGCCGACGGCCGCGCGCCGATGCTCTACCGTGCCTACCAGGAGCGCCTCGCCACGGTGAACGCGGTCGATTTTGGCGATCTCCTCTTACACAACCTGACCCTCTTCACCGGCAACCCCGAGATCCTCGAGACCTATCAGCGGCGCTTCCGCTATCTCCTCGTCGACGAGTACCAGGACACCAATGTCGCGCAGTATCTGTGGCTGCGGCTCTTGGCGCAGCAGCATAAGAATCTGTGCTGCGTCGGCGACGACGACCAGTCGATCTACAGCTGGCGCGGCGCCGAGATCGGCAACATCCTCAAGTTCGAGAGCGATTTCCCGGGCGCGCTTATCGTGCGCCTCGAGGAGAATTACCGCTCGACCCCGGAAATCCTCGCCGCCGCCGCCGGGGTCATCGCCCATAACCAGGGGCGGCTCGGCAAGACCCTGTGGACCCGCGCCGATGCCGGCGACAAAATCGTCGTGCGCGGGTTGTGGGACGCCGAGCAGGAAGCCCGCTGGGTCGGCGCCGAGATCGAGGCGCTGCAGCGCCAGGGCCACGCGCTCCGCGAAATCGCGATCCTGGTGCGCGCCGGGTTCCAGACCCGCGAATTCGAGGAACGCTTTATCGCGCTCGCCCTGCCCTATCGGGTGATCGGCGGCCCGCGCTTCTACGAGCGCCAGGAGATCCGCGACGCGCTGGCCTATCTGCGCCTAATCCGCCAGCCCAGCGACGATCTCGCCTTCGAGCGCATCATCAACGTGCCGCGGCGCGGCATCGGCACCGCGACATTGCAGCTGCTGCACGGCGCCGCGCGCGCCGAGGCGCTGCCGCTGGTCGAAGCCGCGCGGAGCCTTATTGCCGGCGATCCCCGGGACGGCCGCTCTAGCGGCCGGCCGCCCGGGGACTTGCCGCGCGCCGCGCGCAACGCGCTGGCCGGGTTTCTCGCCGCGCTCGATCGCTGGCGCGAGGCGGGCGAGCGGGATTCGCACACCGATCTGGTGCAGAGCGTGCTCGACGAATCGGGCTATACCGCGATGTGGCAGGCCGACAATTCGCCCGACGCGCCGGGCCGGCTGGAAAATCTGAAGGAGCTCGTCGTCGCGATGGCCGAGTTCGACAACCTCGGCGGGTTTCTCGAACATATCAGCCTCGTCATGGACAACGCCGCCGACAGCGCCGGCGACATGGTCAACCTGATGACCCTGCACAGCGCCAAGGGTCTCGAATTCGACAGCGTGTTCCTCCCGGGCTGGGAGGAGGGGCTGTTCCCGAGCCAGCGCTCGGTCGACGAACACGGCCTCAAAGGCCTCGAGGAGGAGCGCCGTCTCGCCTATGTCGGGCTGACCCGGGCGCGCCGCCGCGTGTTCGTCTCGTTTGCCGGGAGCCGGCGGATCCACGGCCAGTGGCAGAATTCGGCGCGCTCGCGCTTCATCGACGAGTTGCCCGCCGGGCATGTCGAAATGCGCACCGAGATGGGGCTCGCCGCCGGTGGGACTTGGAGCGGGACGTGGGGCAGTGCCGCCAACACCGGCGCGACGGGCAATTCTGCGAATCCGCCCGCCTGGAGCGCCGCCTGGAGCCACGCCCAGGCCGGCCGCACCGGACGCCAGCCGCAGCTGATCCTGAGCGGGCGGGTCCCGCAGCGCGGCCAGGAAATCCCCAAGATCGGCGGATTTGCGGTCGGCGACCGGGTGTTCCACCAGAAATTCGGCTACGGCACGGTGCAGGCGGTCGAAGACAACAAGCTCGCGATCAATTTCGAGCACGCCGGCGACAAGAAGGTCATGGACGCCTTTGTCGAAAAGACCTGAGCGCGCTCCTCAAGGATTCGCATTCCCGGCGCAAGCCGGGACCCACTCATAAACAACTCGATCGGCGGAGCGGTGGGTCCCGGCTTTCGCCGGGAATGCGGTAGGAATTATACGCCGTCGCTCGTTGGGATGAGGGGCCGGCGCTGGTGAAGCATCCGTTCGGCATCCTGCCCTAGAATTTGAACGTCAGGTTGGCGTCGAGAAAGGTTGTTGTGCGGCCGCCCGCCGTGCGCAGCGCCGCGCCGGGCCAGAACATCCCGAACTCGAACAATGTTAGCACATGCGGGGTGATCGACCAGGTGAGGCGCAGGTCGGATTGCTGTCCGATCGATTTTCCCGGCACCAGCGCGGTGACGGCATAGCTGTTCTGGCCCTGCGCGCCGGGCCACGGCGCTCCGGTGTAGACCGCGTCGCGCTCGGAATAGCGCCACAGAAACGAATAATAATATTCGACCCTCACCGTGTCGGTCGGCGACACGCCGATGCGCGGCGCGACATCGTAGAAATTGGTCGGGGCGAACTCGTTGTTCGGCACATAATACTGCGTGTTGGCGTACATCGGCTGATAGGTGTGCAGCGTGCCGCCGGTCTTGTCGGCGCCGCCCGACGCACCGTCGATATGCACCCCGATGCGCGGCTTCCACGGCAGCTCGCGGAAGGTGTAGCCGGTGTCGGTATTGAAGGCGAAGGCATCGACCGTGAGCCCGGCGTAGCTGCCGGTCTGGTAGGCGCCCTGCCAGTCGTAATCAACGGGATCGCCGACAGCGCCGTAAACGCGCAGCCCAAAGGTGTCGCGGTGGTCCTGGCTGGCGAGGAACCCCGCGCCCGTAGCCGCGATGACCCTGCCGCCCGTCAGCAGCGCCTGGTCATTGTAGATCCCCGCCCCCTTGGCCCCGGCAAACGGGGTCGCGCGCCAACCCAGATAGAACAAATCGGCCGAAGCGCGCGCGTCACCGAGGGCCAGCCCGAATTTCGGCAAATCATAGCTGCCGTAGAGGCCCCACAGATTGACGTGGGTATTGTCGTGGTCCTGCAGGATGTCGTTGGAGAAATTCACCAGATTGTAGGCAAAGGCGTCGACCCGGGCATATCCCCAATCGCGGTAGGCGCGAAACCCGTCGAACACCGGCGAGGGCAGGTTGGTCGACACATTCGCGCGCACCTGCAGATTGTTGCCGAGATAGACCTGCTGCCTTCCGGCGCGCAGCCCGGTCTTGGCATCGGCGACGATGCCGTAGACCTCGCCGAACCCGTTGACCAGCCCGAGCTCGTCGCGCTGGCTGCCGGGAACCGCGGGGCCGACGTCATGGCCGGTCTGCTGGCCGTGGTAGAGCTCGCCGTAGAGGCGGAAATTGGGGCCGATGTGAAGGTCGCCCCCGAGCTCGTAGCGCTGCTTATAGAGCTGGTTCGTGTTGGTCCCGGCCGCCGCCGTGAATGCCGGAAGGCCACCCAATTTTTTTGCCGGGGTTGCCGCCGTGGCGACGCTTAAATTCCGGTGATCGGTGTTGTCGTAGCGAAATCGCACCTCCCCGCTCAGCGTCAGGTAAACCTCGCCGTCGGGAGTGATCGCGAGGAATTTGAGCGGGTCGAAAAAATCGGCCGATCTGCCCGGGTCGCGCAAATAGGCGTAATCCTCCTCAAAGCGCGCGACATAGGAGTTGCCCCGCCCCGGGCCCTTCCCCTTGGTGAAGCGGATTTCCTCTCCCGTGACCGGTTGCGCTGATGTAACCGTTTTCGCGGGCAGTTCCGGGCTTTCCTGCGCCGATGCGCCGATTCCGCTCATCAGAAACGCGGCGCACGGGACCACAAGCCGGATTTGCCGCCAACCCGGCCGCATCATCACTCAATTCTCGTCATTCCCGCGAAAGCGACCCGAAAGCGGGAATCCAGGGGCCGCGAGCGTGCCGGCGGCGCAAGCGTAAGTGAGTATCGCCGGGCGGAGAATTGCAACCGTGACGCAAACAGCAGCGGAAAGCGGGCGGGGACGCCCGCGATCCGGACCGCGGGGGCCGCGCTTACTCGGCGGCCTGCGGCATCTGTTTCAGGTCGGTCGAGTATTTGAGGTGCACCGGGGAATTCATCTCGAACGGGTCCTTGAGCCCCAATTCCTTGCCGATCTCGCGCATCGCCGGCATCACCTCCTGGCCGAGGAGGCGGATGCAGGTCCGTGCATCCTCGTTTGAGACCGTGCCGTCATTGCCCCAGATCCCGTAGATGCTCGGCCTGGTCTCTTCGAGGACATGGCGCAATTTGGGAATGACCGTCTTCGGCGTGCCGAAGAAGATCCGACCGTCGGCGACCTGCTGCTCGAAGGTCGGCCGTCCGCGCGGGTTCTCCGCCCTTCCAACCGCGAACTCGACAAAGTTGCGGCGCAGCGAGGGCGAGAAATAGCCCGACGGGTTCGCCCACACCGGGTGCGCCAGGCCGGTGAACTCGCCCTGCATCCAGAGGAACTGGCGGGCGTTCTTTTCGGCCTTTTCCTCGCTGTCGGAGACGTGGACCTGCTGCAGGTAGCCGCGGTTCTCGGGCCCCGCCTCATAGCCGACCTCGAGCGCGACCTTGTCGTACAATTCCCAGATCTTCTTGGTCGCCTCGATCGAGGTGTTGAGCGCGATGTAGGGGTAGCGCTGCTTGGCCGCCCAGATGATCGTCTCTTGGCTCAAGACGCCGGGGATCCACACCCGCGGATAGGGTTTCTGCAGCGGCACCGCCCACGGGTTGACGACGCGGTGCTGGAATTGCCGGGCTGATGCTCGCGGCATCGATCGTCACCGCCTGAGCATCGGTCCGGTCTTCGCGTTCTGCGAGACGGCAACAAAGAGTGCGTTCATGGATTTGCTCCATCGAGGCGGAATTGCCTCGGCGGAGCGGCCCCGGGCGCACGCGGCGCCTCGGGGAATTCGACGCCTCGACCC
>DATCQF010000670.1:0-6093 GCA_036569735.1 Allostellaceae bacterium
CGTGTTCCGCCCGTGCGACTCGATCGAGACCACCGAGTGCTGGGCCCTCGCCTTGAAGAACCGGCACGCGCCCTCGATCATGGCGCTGACCCGCCAGGGGCTGCCCTTGCTGCGCACCGAACCCCAGGGAGACAACCGATCCGCGCGGGGCGCCTATGTGCTGGCCGAGGCGGCGGGCGAGCGCCAGGTGACGCTATTGGCCACCGGCTCCGAGGTGTCGATCGCGATCGACGCGCGCGACGCCTTGGCCCGGGACGGCATCCGCGCCGCCGTCGTGTCGATGCCGTGCTGGGAATTGTTCGAGGCCCAGCCCGAGGCATACCGCGCCGCGGTGCTCGGCACGGCGCCCCGGGTCGCGGTCGAGGCGGCGGTGCGCCTCGGCTGGGATCGCTGGATGGGTCCCCGCTCGGCGTTCATCGGCATGAACGGTTTCGGCGCCTCCGCTCCGATCGAGGCGCTCTACCCGCATTTCGGCATTACCGCCGAGAAGGTTGCAGAGACGGCGCGCTCGCTCATAAGCTGAACCCACGGTCTCGCGGAGGGCACGAAAATGGCGATTCGGGTTGCGATCAACGGTTTCGGCCGCATCGGCCGCTTGGTCATGCGTGCGGCCTTGGAGCATGCCTCTAGGGAAATCGAGATCGTCGGGATCAACGATCTGGGCTCCGTCGAGACCAACGCGCACCTGTTGCGCTACGACAGCGTGCACGGCCGCTTTGCCGGCGAGGTCACGACCGGCGAGAATTGGATGGATGCCGGCCGCGGCAAGATCCGGGTCACCGCCGAGCGCGACCCCGCGAAATTGCCGTGGAAGGAATTGGCGGTCGATGTCGCGCTCGAATGCACCGGCATCTTTACCAAGCGCGAGCAGGCGGCAAAGCACCTCGAGGCCGGCGCCAAGCGGGTCATCATCTCGGCTCCCGCCGACGGCGCCGATTTCACCGTCGTGATGGGCGTCAACCACGACGAGCTCAACGCCAAGCACACCGTCATCTCCAACGCCTCGTGCACGACCAACTGCCTCGCCCCAGTGGCCTATGTGCTGCACCAGGGGATCGGCATCCAGCGCGGCTATATGACGACGATCCATTCCTATACCGGCGACCAGAGCCTCCAGGACACGCTGCACAGCGACCTGCGGCGCGCCCGCGCCGCGGCGCTGTCGCTGATCCCGACCTCGACCGGAGCGGCGCGGGCCGTCGGGCTCGTGTTGCCGGCATTGAAGGGAAAACTCGACGGCACCGCGATCCGGGTGCCGACCGCCAACGTGTCCCTGATCGACTTCAAGTTCGACGCGGCCCGCGACACCTCGGCCGAGGAAGTCAACACGCTGATGGAAGACGCGGCAAAATCGAACCGATTGAAGGGCATCGTCGGCATCAACAAGGCGCCGACCGTGTCCGTAGACTTCAATCACGATCCGCACAGTTCCACGTTCGACGTGACCCAGACCCAGGTGCTCGACAAGACCTTCGTGCGGATCCTCTCGTGGTACGACAACGAATGGGGCTTCTCCAACCGCATGGTCGAATGCGCCGCCTATTTCGGGGCGATGGCGTAGCGTCCCATCCCGATTGGGATTGCCACGCTTCGCTCGCAATGACATCAAAGAGTTGTCATTGCGAGGAGCAGAGCAACGAAGCAATCTCGTAGTATCGGCGCCGCACCCGTCATCATCATTCATTCGCTGGCGCACGCCGTCGCGGCGCTGAGCGCGGCGGCCGAGGCCGGGCGCCCGGTCACCCTAGCCAGCGCGCCCGGTGCCGGGATTTATGCCGGACCGGGCTGGTTCGGCGGGCTGATCGCGGCGGCCCGCGACGCCGTTCCGGCGGCGCAATGCGCGGCTCTCCTCGATTGCGGCGACGATGCCGGCGCCGCCCAGGCGGCGCTCCGCGCCGGCCTCGAAGGCATCATCTTCACCGGCCGCGCCGATGTTGCCGAGCGCCTCGCCGACATCGCTGGCCAACGCGGCATCCAGGTCGTGACCGAGCGGCCCGAGGCCGTGCTCGACCTCGGCGCCGAATTCTTCGCCTCGCCCGAGGCTCTACTTGCCCGCTGCAGTGGGATCCTCGCTTCGCATTCGTCGCCCCCGATGCCGTAGCCCCGATGCTGAAGGATGGGTCGAGCGGAGCGAAACCCATCACCCGGCCGTCCCGGTATTTGGACCAGTCCCCCGCTTGTGCACAATGCGATGTGGCGCACGGCGCTGGCGCGGCCCAGCTCGCCAACTCGTCGGACCTCGGGGCGATCTCGATAATCTTGTGCGGATCGGCACGCTGCAGCGATGCCATGGCCCGGTTTTCTTGTGTCAGGATGACCGGAAACCCCGCGGCGGCAGCCCATCCTGCATTTCGCCCCGGCGGAGGCTGACGGGGATTAAGCCCCTCAAAGGCAGGTCAGCCATAGGGAACCTATCATGAGGCCGGCGGTCTTCGCTAGCTTGTCCCAGCCAAACCCGAAGACTGGGCGTACGGCATATGGGTTTCGCTGCGCTCAACCCATCCTACACGGCCGCATCGACCGGGCGTCGCGCCGCCGTGCCTTGATCCTCGCCTCGCCCCCGGCGTTTTGCTAAAATGGCCCGGACTTTGGGCCGCCGGAAGGTGTTGCGGCCGATGATCGAGCCGTTGGCGCCGCCGTCGTGGACCGCGCGGTCCTCCGCGAAGACGCCGGCGATCATGGAACGTGGGCCTCGCACGGCCCGCCAATTTCGCTAATATGCTGCCGAACGCGCGGATTTCACACGGGAGCGATGATCATGGCCAATGACCAGATGATGGCCCAAATGTCCAAGAAGGGCGGCTTTATCGCCGCTCTCGACCAGAGCGGCGGATCGTCGCCGGGAGCGCTGCGCCTCTACGGCATTCCGGACACCGCCTATGAGGGCGAGGCCGAGATTTTCCGGCTGATCCACCAGATGCGGACGCGCATCATGACCGCCCCGGCCTTTACCGGCGACAAGGTCATCGGCACGATCCTGTTCGAAGGCACGATGGATGGCGAGGTGCGCGGCAAGCCGACCGCGGCCTATCTCTGGGAAGAGCGGCAGGTTGTGCCGTTTATCAAAGTCGACCGCGGGCTTGAGCCCGAAAAAGACGGTGTCCAGCTGATGCGGCCGATGCCGCAGCTCGAACAGCTGTGCGACCGCGCGGCGAAGCTCGGCGTCTACGGCACCAAGATGCGCTCGGTGATCAATCTCGCGTCAAAAGCAGGGATCGCCGCGATCGCCGCACAGCAGTTCGAGGTCGGCGAACGCATCGCCCGATGTGGGCTGATGCCGATCCTCGAGCCCGAGGTCTCGATCAAAAGCCCGGACAAGAAGGCCGCCGAGGCGATCCTCGTCGGCGAACTAAAAAAGCTGACCGACGCGCTGCCGGCCGGCCGGCAGGTCATGTTCAAGCTGACCCTGCCCGATGTCGCCGACCTCTACAAACCGCTGGCCGATCATCCGCGTGTCGCCCGCGTCGTCGCCCTCTCCGGCGGCTATCCCCGCGCCGACGCCTGCCAGCGGCTCGCCGCCAATCACGGCATGATCGCGAGCTTCTCGCGCGCGCTTGTCCAGGACCTTCGCGTCTCGATGAGCGACGCCGAATTCGAGATGGCCCTCGCCCAGTCGATCGACGAGATCCACCGCGCCTCCACCGTCAAGGCCTGACTAATGCTATTGCGGCCGAAAGCGGAAGCGCTCGAAATGCTGAACCGCATCATCAAGCTCTACCAGGGGAAGGAGTGACCATTCAGACCATGCCGCGTACCGAATCGCGGGCGACCACCCGGCTCTATCTGATCACGCCGCCCGCGCTCGACCCCGATCGCTTTGCCAAGGACCTCGAGGAGGCGCTCGCCGGGGGCGATGTCGCCTGCCTGCAGCTGCGCCTGAAGGAGGTCGACGACAGCGTGGTCCGGCGCGCGACGCGGATCCTGCAGCCGATCGCACAGGCGCACGGCGTCGCGTTCATCATGAACGACCGCCCGGACCTTGCCGCCGAGCTCGATTGCGACGGGGTGCATGTCGGCGAGGAGGACGCGCCCTATGCCGAGGCGCGCCGGCTTTTGGGGCCCGAGCGCATCGTCGGGGTGACCTGCGGCGACAGCCGGGATCGCGCGATCGTCGCCGCCGACGCCGGCGCCGATTACGTCGCGTTCGGCGCGTTCTTTCCGAGCATGACCAAGGCCGGCGCGAAATTTCGCGCGACGCCCGAGGTGCTGCGCGACTGGTCCGAGACGACAATCGTGCCGTGTTGCGCGATCGGCGGGATCAGCCAGGAGAATTGCCCGCCCCTCGTCGAAGCGGGGGCCGATTTCCTTGCGGTGATCGGTGCGATCTGGTCTTACCCTGAAGGCCCGCGCGCGGCGGTGCGCGACTTCAATGCGGTTTTCGCCCGCCACGGACGCGCCTATAATCCAGAAGCACATTGAGCCGATCGAATGCAGCAGCGCAACGGGACGACCGAGGAGCCGCCCAGGATCGTCGTCATCGATGACGACGCGTCGATGCGCAAGGCGCTCGAAAATCTTCTGAAATCGGTCGGGTTCGAGGTCGAGCTGTTCGCCTCGCCCCAGGAATTCCTGCAGAGCGGCCGCCCGGACCGGCCCGGCTGCATCGTCCTCGACGTCCGCTTTCCCGGGCGCAGCGGCCTGGATATGCAGCGCGACCTGGGGGCGGCCAACGCCCGGCTCCCGATCATCTTCATTACCGGTTATGGCGATATTCCGATGTCGGTGCGCGCCATGAAAGCCGGCGCTGTGGAGTTCCTCACCAAGCCGTTCCGCGACCAGGACCTGCTCGACGCGGTCGGAACCGCGCTCGAGGAGGACCGCGCCCGCCGCGCCGGCGACATGCGATTGGCCGAGCTGCGCGGCCGGTTCGATATGCTGACGGCGCGTGAGCGCCAGGTGCTCTCGCTGGTCGTCGCCGGCCGGCTGAACAAGCAGATCGCGGGCGAGCTCGGGGTCAGCGAAATGACCGTGAAGATGCATCGCCGCCAGGTCATGCGGAAGATGCAGGCGACCGGTGTCGCGCAGCTCGTGCGCCTCGCCGATCAGATTGGCATCACCGTCCCGCTGAACTCCTGACGCCAGGTTTGGCCGCGCCGGGGGTCGCATTGGGGTTTGCCCCAGGGTCCGGTGGGGGAAACCGCACCATGCGCCCGATATCCTCGTCCCATAAAGCATAGCGCAGGGTGCCGATCGCCGCGCCAAGCGTCAGCCGTGGCGCGGTTTGCAGGATCGCGGCTCCCTCGTGGCACTCCTTGAGGCGGTAATTCGGGATGCGCGGATTGAGATGATGGACATGGTGGAACCCGATGTTCCCGGTAAACCACCGCAGGATGGGGGGCAGGTCGAGATGCGAGGAGCCGTATAGCGCGGCGGCGTTAAAGCTCCAGGCGGAACCGGACGACCACATGGTATTCTCGAAGCGGTGCTGGATCGAGAACAGCCAGACGCCGGCAATGGACGCAATGACCATGATCGGGAGCTGGACCTGCGCGACCCGGTCGTAACCCAAGAGGTGCCCCAACCCGCCGATCACGACAATCAGCGCGAAATCGGTCAGAAACACCGCCCGGCGCTCGCGCCACCAGCCCTTCGCCGAATCGAACGGCACCCGATACAGCAGCATGAAAATCAACGGCGGAGCGAGGATGTTCGACACCAGCGGGTGACGGACCAGCCGGTAGAGAGGCTGGCGCCAGCGCCCGAGCCGGCGATATTCCGCCACCGTCAGACAGGAGGAATAGATGTCGACCCCGGTTGCCGCGCGCCGGTCGAAATTGTTCCAGCTGCCGTGGTGCGCCGCGTGCTGGCGCCGCCACAAGGCATAGGGCGTCAGCGTCACCAGGCTGCACATCCTGCCGATTGCGTCGTTCAGCCGGCGCGAGCGGAAAAACGAACCGTGCCCGCAATCGTGCTGGATGATGAAGATGCGCACGAGGAACCCGGCCGCGACGACCGAGAGCGGCAGCGCCACCCAGACCGACAGCGACACAAGGGCGTACATCGCGGCGCACGCGGCGAAAAACCCGCCGAACGATGTCACCAGCTGCCCTACGCTACGCGCCAGTACCGGGCTCTGAAAACGCAGCGTACACG
>DATCQF010000671.1:0-7650 GCA_036569735.1 Allostellaceae bacterium
TAGCTAGCGATCGGGTCGACTGCGGAAGCGGCGGAAGGCGCTGCGCTTTTCCGCCCTACGTTTTTATGTTCGGCGGGCCCTCCAGCAGGGCGGCGCCGCGGTGCTCGATGCGGCCGGTGATGCGCCGCGCGAGGAGGTGCAGCAGTCGCGGCAGGGCGAGTTCGACCGTGACGAATTCCTCGTACACCTCGAGCCGGCCGGTAATCGTCTGCATCATTGCCGACACGCGGAAATCGAGCCGGTACCCGTCCCAGGTGTAATCTATCTCCTTGACATAGCGGGCGAGTTCGCCGCGGATCGCACCGAGCCCCCCTTCGATGCGGCGCTTTGCCTCGTCGCGGCCGAGGCGGTGCGAGATCGTCACGACAATGGGCTCGGCGGCGGTCATCATGCCTGGGTATACGCCGGGCTTGGCGGCGCGGCTCCCCAATAATGCCGCCGCCAATGATGAAGGGCGAGAGATGGCCGAAATACGGGTGCGCAGCGAGATCGCCGGCTCGGTATGGAAAATCGAGGTGGCGGTGGGCGACACGGTGGCCGAAGACGACCCGCTCGTCATTCTCGAATCGATGAAGATGGAAATCCCGCTGCTCGCGCCGCAGGCCGGCGTGGTCAGGGAAATTCTCGTCGCCGAGGGCGAGCCGATCGCCGAGGGCGATATCGCCGTGATCCTCGGCTGAGCGGGGTAGCCCCCGCCGCCCATCCAGCCGCTACGGGGTTCTGGCCTGCGCCACGGTTGCCGCCGGTCGCTTCGAGGCACGCCCGCCGGCGCGCGCCGGGCGGGGCGGTTTGCCTGTGCCCGGGCGAGGGGCGGCTGCTACCGGCGCGGCGGTCAGCAGCAGCCGCTTGCAGGCGTCGTAGACCTGGGCCGGCTCCAGCTGCCGCAAACAGGCCAGACCTCGGCGGCAATCCGCAGCATGCGCCAGATAGCACGGGGCGCAGACTACCTCGCGTGCGACGGCGATCGCGTTGGGTCCGACCGGGCCCCATTCGCGGACGTCCTCGGTGCCGGAATGGACGCCAACCGTCGGCACGCCGAGCCCGGCCGCGATGTGCTTGGGCCCGCTGTTGTTGCCGAGAAACAAGGAGACCCCGGACAACAGCGCGGGCAACTCGGCGAGCGGCAATTTCCCGACCAGCGAGCTGACCCTATCCGGGCGGCGCACCTGCGCGAGAATGGCGTCGGCAGCCTCCTCGTCGCCGGGAGCGCCGATCAGCACCACGCGTGCCCCATCCTGGTCGACCAGCCGGTCGATCACCGCGGCGAAATATTCCAGCGGCCACTGTCTGGCGTCGTTGCCCACGGTCGGATGCACGCAAACGAGGGGGCCGGTCGAGGGCGTCTTTTGCTGCAGCGCCGCCAGGGCCGGGGAACCACCGGAGGGGCGGGTGACGATCACCGTGCGATCGCTGTCGCACGCCGCGTCGACCGCGTCGACGAGGTTGACGAGGTCGTCGGCATTATGCTGGCGCTTGCGCGCATAGACCTGGTCCCCGGTCCATTCGAGCGCGATGTCGAGCCAGGGGAACTGGTTGCGAAAATCGAACCCGGCGAGGTAGCGCGCATTGGTGTGCTGCAGGACCGGCCGGGTCTCGGTGTGCTTGCGCAGATCGATCGCGAGGTCGAAATGCAGGGCCGAGAGGCGCTCGTGCAACTCCCGCCAATCCTCCTCGGTGCGCTCGAGTTCTCCAAGACCCGAGATCGCGTGAAAAAAATCAAACTCGATCGCCGCCTCGACGCTCGGCTCCAGCGACCATACCGGGCGCGAGGCATGCGAGGTCAGCACCGAGATGCGGGCGTTGGGGAAATGCTGCTTCAAACGCCGGACCGCGGGGAACGCGATGATGCAGTCGCCGATGTGGTCGAGCTTGACGACGAGGATCCGGCGGATCTCATCGCGCGGGAGCATCGGCCGGCCGGTCACCAACAGCCGGGTCGGCTCGTGATCGATCGAAAAGTCGTCCTGGTTTTTCGACAGGTGCGGATTGAAGAACGGATCGCCCGCGAGGAAGAGATCGCGCCATTTCGTATTGAACACCAGGGCATCGTAATCGTCTTCGAGCGCGGCCCGGCTGATCGCCTCGTGGTGAACCAGCGTGGCATGCGGGGTATAGACGTTGAAGAACCCGTTCTGCCAGGCCCGCAGACAATAATCGAGGTCGTTGTTGACGATCGTCTGGGTTTCGTCGAAGCCGCCGATCTCGTCGAAGGTTTCGCGACGCGTGAGCAGGCAGGCTCCCGTCACCGCGATGACGTTGCGCTGGGTCAGGGCCAGGCCGAAATATCCCGGATCGTCTTCCGCCGCGTAGCGGAAGGCGTGGCGGGCTTGGCCGATGGCGGCGAGGAACATCCCGGCGTGCTGGACGCGCCGGTCGGGATAGAGGAGGCGCGGACCGACCACCCCGACTTCCGGCCGCTGCGCTTCCGCCAGCAGCATCTCGAGCCATTCGGGGTCGGCGATTTCGACATCGTCGTTGAGGAACAAGAGGTACTCGCCCTTGGCCTGCACGGCGGCGAGGTTGTTGAACCGCGCCCAGTTGAACGCCTCCCTGGTGGAAATCACCCGGTCGGCATTGCCGCGCAGCCAGCTGCGCCATTTTTTCCGATCGTTGGGCGGGATGTTCTCGATGCAGATGATTTCGTAATCGCGGTAGGCGGTCACCCGGCGCAGCGTATCGATGCATTTCTCGATCACGCCCTGCGCGGCGCAGGTCGGAATGATGATCGAGACCAGCCCGGGTTTTGCCAGAACCCGCTTCAGGCGATAGGTACCGGGAACCGGACCGTCGCCGATTTCACCGGCGACGCCGCGCCGCGCGAGCGCCCGCTCGAGTGCTTGTTTCGATTGTTCCCCCGGGTGTTCCGCGCGGTGTTCCGGCGGTTCTTGCGGGTCATCGACGCGCTCGCACAGCACCGCCGCAACGTGCCGGATCGCCTTGGCCGCCTCGGTGCAGCGCAGCACCAGATCGTATTCGCCATGGCCCAGCAATATCTCGCCAGGGTCTGCGATCACTCCGATCAGATCGGCGCGCGCGCACCACAGCCGCCCGACATAATTGGAGGACAGCATCAGGTCGGGAGACCATTGCGGCTTGAAAAAAGCCTCGACGGCGCCGGAGGCCGGATTGCGGCAACGCTCGTCGCTGTAGAAAAAATCGGCGGCGCCGTGCATCGCCGAGGCAATCGCCATCTCGAGGAACGCGTCGACGCCGAGTTCGTCGCCCGCCGCGAGCACGGTGAAAAACACATCGTCCGCCGGGACGCCGGCAGAGGGCGCGATGCCGGCCAGGGTGCGAGGCGTAAGATCGCGCAGCATTTCGGCCCGGTCGTTCAAACCCTCCACTCCGGCGAGCAGCCGATCTCGAACAGGGCGGGATTTCCTGTCCGCTCCCGGCATCACGATCACGAGCCGCCAGTTCGGATAGGCCTGGACGCATAGCGAGGCGATCGTCGCGCCGGCCTTGCGCAGCGACTCTTCGTCGTCTGCTACCGGGAGCATGACCAGGAACATCGGTTGACGCCCGCTGCGCTCTAAAATACGCCGATCGAGATCGATCTCGGCCTGCCCCATCTTGCGCCGCAAGGACCACGGACCGGGTGCTTCGGAGAGTTCCTCGACCTCGATGACATCCGGGTAGGTTGCCAGATAGTATTCGGCGTCAAACAGCCCGGATTTTCTTATGTCTTCGTAGTCGCTGAACAGGGCTTCCATTATATTTCCCGTGCCGCCAACCGCAAACCACTAACCGCCCGCAGCGACCATGCCCGGGGTGGTCGCGCCCGCGGCGATTGACGCTGGTTGGCGATATCAAGTTGGCGCCCTTCCTTACCCTTGCGCGGCGGGGGATTCAAGGGAGCGCATCCGCCGATGCCCGGGCGCGCGGCCCGGCAGCCCGGCGGGGCCGTTTAAATTGTCCGCGCAACTGCGCCTTTTGCCTGGTTATCTACCGAGAATTTCCAGCCAGGCTCTGCGGGCCCGCATCTCGGTGGGGTTGGCCGCGCGCCCCTCCGCCGCTCCCGCCGTGATGTAATGGTCAAGTGCCGAGCGAATGTCGCCTCTGGAAATAGCCATGGCAACGTCGGGATAACTCTCTTTGTAGAAATTCTCGTCAATCGCGGGTTGCGCTCCGAGCCGGCCTTCAAGATACCCGTGCTCCCGGAAATGTTTTCCGAGATCGGCGATCGCCCCGGACTCTCGTGCCTCTGCCAGGTCCGGGTAGGTTCTGGCGTAGAATTCCTCGTCGAACGGCAATGCCGCGATCAAGAGACCGAGGAGCGCGCGCAGCGCGGGAACCGGAACCGGAACCTTTTGCAGCGAGCGGAGCATCTCCGGAGTGAGCATCAGCGTTTCCAGCAGCGCCTTCCCGTTGGGAATGGTGGAAAGCTCGTCCATCGGGGTTCACGCCTGGCTGGAGCAGGATCTGAGGTTCGCAATATGCCTGCGGTCGCTGCCGCCGATGTCACGGCACCGGGTAATGCGTGAACATGTCGAGGTCGTTGACCCTGACCGGCTTGGCGTCGATCAGGACGAATGCGAAGACGCACGGCACCGAGCCGTTGTTGACCCAGGCGTGCATCGTGCCGCGCTGCACGACGATGTCGCCTTGCGTCATGTGCACGGTCTTGCCGTCGTCGAGCTCCAGATCGCATTCGCCCGACAGCAGGATCGCGTAATCGACGGTCTCGGTGCGGTGCATGAATTTGGGGGCGCCCGGAGCGAACTCGGTGATGCGAATGACGCTGCCCTGGCCCGAGCCGACGTAATTGTGGCGCACGACAAAGCCCGCGCGCTGCGCCGCCGCCGCCGCTTCCGAATTGTCGACCGGCATCCTGTCGGTCGACCAGATCTCGCAGCGCGAGATGTAGGCCCGGTTGGCCGCGCTGGTGGCGACCATCCGTTCGTCGCTCGCGACGATGGCCTTGCCGTTGTCATCATGCCCGGTGACGATGCGGCGTACTTCGAGTGTCATCGCTGTCCTCCCGCTTTCTCAATCGCATTCCCGGCGAAAGCCGGGATCCACCAATCGGCTGTTCGTGCGTTTGCCAAAATGGGTCCCGGCTTTCGCCGGGAATGCGGCGTTAAGTATTAACCTCCTGCCTGCCGGATCGCGCGCCACAGTTTTTCCGCGGTCGCCGGCAGTTCGACCGGCGGCGCGCCGATCGCGGCGAGCGCGTCGTTGACCGCGTTCATCACCGCCGGGATCGAGCCGATCGTGCCGGCTTCGCCGACGCCCTTGACGCCCAATGGGTTCCTGTCGGTCGGGGTTGAATTCTCGGCGAGCTCGAAGGCGCAAAAATTGTCGGCGCGCGGCATGCAGTAATCCTGGAATGATCCGGTCACGAGCTGGCCGCTTTCCGGGTCGTACACCAGATTTTCGAGGAGCGCCTGGCCGAGTCCCTGGACGATGCCGCCGTGGATCTGGCCCTCGCACAGACGCGGGTTCAGCATGGTGCCGACATCGTCGACCGCGCAGTAGCGGCTGAGCGTTACGTCGCCGGTCTCCCTATCGATCTCGACTTCGCAGACATGCGCGCCCGAGGGGAATGTCGCCGCGTCGGCCGGGCCGAAATTCGAGCGCTCGGTGAAGCCGGCCTCGATATCCCCGGGCAGTTGCGCGGCCTGGAAGGATCGCCGCGCGACCTCGTCGATCCCGACCGAGCGGTCGGTGCCGGCGATCGTGAACCGGCCGCCCGCAAAGGCGATGTCGCCCGGCGCGGCTTCCATCATGTGCGCCGCGATGCGTTGTCCCTTGTCGATCAGCCGGTCGGCGGCGGTGACGATCGCCGAGCCGGCGAGCTGGGCCGAGCGCGACCCGAAGGTGCCGATCCCCATCGTTACGAGATCGCTGTCGCCGTAGCGATAGCGGATCTGGTCGGCGTCGATGCCGAGCTTGTCGGACAGCACCTGCTTGAACGTCGTGGCGTGGCCCTGGCCGTGGTCCATGCTGCCGGTCATCAGCACCACGCCGCCCGCGGGATCGAAGCGGATCTCGGCATGCTCGTAGTCGCGCCCGCCGGTCGCCGCCACCGTGGTCGCGACGCCGATGCCCAAGAGCTTGCCGCGCGCGTGTGCGGCTGCGCGGCGGGCGGCGACTGTGTCATATCCGGAGAGCGCCAGGGCGTCGGCCAGGTTTTTCGCGAAATCGCCGCTGTCATAGGTCTGCTGCATCGGCGTCGCGTAGGGCATTGCGCTGGCGGGGATCGTGTTGCGGCGGCGCAGCTCTGCGGGGTCGATCCCGAGCTCGCGCGCCGCCTTGTCGATGATGGTTTCGGTGACGTAGATCGGTTCGGGACGGCTGCCGCCGCGATAGGGCGCGGTCGTCATCGTGTTGGTGAGGACGGCGGTCACCTCGGCGTGGACCGCGGCGAAGGTGTAGGTATTGACGAGGCACGCCATGCCGATGGTCAAGGGGATCGTCGGCCGGTCGCTCGAATAATAGGCGCCGATCCCCGATACCCAGCGCGTCCGCAAGGCGAGGAACTTGCCGTCGGTGTCGAGTGCGAGCTCTGCGTCGACCGTGCTGCCGCGCGCCTGTTCGTCGCTCAAGAGGCCTTCGCTGCGCTCGGCGACCCAGCGCACCGGGCGCCCGACCGCTTCGGAGGCCCACAGCGCCAGCCCGTATTCGGGGTAGCAGCCGCCCTTCATGCCAAAACCGCCGCCCATCGTGTCGCAGACGACGCGGATCTGGTGGTGCGGCACCCGGAAGATCTGCCCGGCGAGCGCGGCCCTGGTCTGATGCACCGACTGCACGGTGCAGCGGATCGTGTAGCGCTCCTCGTCCGGGTCATAGTGCGCGAGGCAGCCGCGCGGCTCCATGCTGTTGGCGCTGACCCGGTTGACGACAATCCGGTGGTGGACGATGCGCGCGGCGCGGTCGAAGGCAGCATCGACCGCCGCCTTGTTGCCGGCCGCGTGGGTGAAGGCCTCGTTGCCCGGGTTGTCGTCCCACACCGCGGGCGCCCCCGGCGCGAGCGCCGCCTCGGCCGAAACGACCGCCGGCAGCGGCTCGTACTCGACCGCGATCAGTTCGGCGGCATCCCGCGCCTGGGCCAGGGTTTCGGCGACGACGAACGCGACGGGGTCGCCTACATAGCGCACCCGGTCCTGCGCCAGGAGCGGCTGCGGGCAGACGAAAGCTGCGGTGCCGTCGCGGCGCCGGCGCGGCACCATCGGGCGCAGCGTGCCGAGCCCGCGCGCCCTCAGGTCGGCGCCGGTCAATACCGCGAGCACGCCCGGCGCGGCGAGCGCGCGGCGCGTGTCGGTGGCGAGGATCCGGGCGTGGGCATGGGGCGAGCGCAGGACGTAGCCGCGCGCCGCACCCGCTGCCTGGACGTCCTCGACATAACGGCCCCTTCCGGTCAGGAGGCGCAGATCCTCTTCCCGGCGCACCTTCTGCCCGACCCTCTGCACGCTCATCGCCCTCGCCCTCGCCGCACCCGATCGCCCGATCGCCCGATCGCCCGATTCTATCGCCGGGCTCACCCGAGCACAGCACAATTCGGGCGTGCTCGTGGTCAACGGATCGTCATTCCCGCGAAAGCGGGAAACCAGGGCGACAGATTGGGTCGGCTGCCCTGGATGCCCGCCTGCGCGGGCACGACGCAGATGGCGAAAATGTCAGCCCTGCCCAACCGGCACTTGCCGGCGC
>DATCQF010000672.1:0-2844 GCA_036569735.1 Allostellaceae bacterium
GAAGCCGTCGGTGAAGACGATGGCGAATTTGCCCTTCGCGCGGAAATCGCGGATCGCGTCGCGCGCCTCCTGGCAGGTGGCAAGCCCCAGCTTGTCCTCGCCAAGCCGGGCATAGAGCCCCTTGACGCGTGGGTCGTCGCCGGCGCGCTCGAGCGCATCGAGAAAGTCGCGCAATGTCTGCTCGCCGCCGAAAACCAGCTGCGATAACGGATCGGGGCCGGCTCCCTTGGCGAGGCCCTGGCTGAGATCGGCGGTCAGCACGATCGTGTCGGGGAGGGTCGGCCCGCTCGCGGCGAGGCGCCACGTGAGGATTCCGACGAGGGCGGCGGCGAGCACCGTCATGAAGCCGATCGCGGTAAAGAGGCCGAACACAAAGCGACGCATGGCGATCCCGTTCCTGATAGGGCAAATCCGCTGGCGCGATCTTATCTTTACCGCCTCTCACGCGCGAAGCGTTCAAGATCCGGCCGGACGATGCTACATAGGGTGGGCAGACGAGGAGGTGGAGATGGATGACAAGACCCGCACCGAGCTTGAGGCCGCGACGTACCGCGCGCTGGTCGCGCATCTGCGCGAGCGCACCGACGTGCAGAACATCGATCTGATGAACCTCGCCGGCTTCTGCCGCAACTGCCTGTCGAAATGGTACCGCGCCGCGGCCGGGGAGCACGGCGTCGCGATGACCGACCCGGAGGCGCGCGAGATCGTCTACGGCATGCCCTACGACGAGTGGCGCAAACAGCACCAGAAGGAGGCGAGCGCCGAGCAGAAGGCCGCCTTCGCCGCGTCTCAGCCAAAGCACGCCCGCATTTAAATCTAGGTGGAGGAAAAATGCCCGATGTCGGGGGGATTGCCGGCGAGCGGCTGCGCTCGCTGATCGAGCGGATCGAGCGGCTCGAGGAGGAAAAGCGCACGTTGAGCGCCGACATCAAGGAGGTCTACGCCGAAGCGAAGGGCACCGGGTTCGACACCAAGATCATGCGCCAGATCATCCGCATCCGGAAGATGGACAAGGACGACCTCGACGAGCAGGAGACCCTGCTCGACATCTACAAACGCGCGCTCGGCATGCTCCCCGAAGGCGAAACGGCGAGCGAAGCGGCGCAGTAGGGGAGCATCACCTCAGCCAGACAGCCCCTCTCCTGCATCGCGGGAGAGGGTGGCCGACGCATCAGCGGCGGCCGGGTGAGGGCGCGTTGGCCAAAGATACCCTCACTCTCCCACACCTTCGGCGCGGGCCCCTCCCTCTCCCGCAATGCGGGCGAGGGGGTTATGTGATCGTCAGCCGCCCGTCTCGCGCAGACGCGCATCGGCGAGCGGCAGGAGGCGCGCGAGACGCGCGGCCCAGGCGGCCTGGCCCAATTCGTCGCCGATCAGGTCCTGGCGGATCTCGATCTCGACATGCGGCAAACCGCGGCCCTCGCCGTGGACCGGCACCGTGTAGTCGCTCGCATCGGTGATCGCGTAGGGGGCGTTGTCGCCCACCGTGAGGCCGCCCCCAGGGCCACCCTCTTCACGCAGCAGGTCGAGCAGGATATTGGCGAGGCGCGCATCGCGGTTGTAGAGGATGCCGATTTCGATGTTGCGCGGCTCGCCCTTGAAGACCGGGGTGAAGCTGTGCATCGCGATCAGCACGGTTCGCCGTCCGGGTGCGCGGCGCTGGTCGAGCAACCCGGCGATGCATTCGTGGTAGGGCACGAAAATCTCGCTTCGGCGCGCCTCGCGTTCCGCCGGCGGGATGTTTTCGTTGCCGGGGATGGCGGTCAGCTCGCTGATCGCCGGGATCGCGCTCTCCCATGCCGGCTGGCGGTTGCAATCGATGACGAGACGCGAATAGGCCTGCAACACCGCGGTGGCGTCGAGCGCCTCGGCCAGTTTTTCGGTCACCCCGGCGATGCCGACATCCCAGGCGATGTGGCGCCCGAGCTCGCTTTCCGGCAGGCCCAGATTGCTGAGCCGCCGAGGGATCGCGCGCCCGGCGTGGTCGGCGGTCAGGAAAAACTGCGAGGCTCCATCCGGCCGCAACACGCGGACCGACGCCGGATCACCCTCGCCGATGAGGCGCGCCCGGTCTCTATCCGTCATGGGGTCTGGCGCCATTGGGTCTTGAGCCGAGCGCCACGGCACCCCGCAAACCGCGTACCCATCCGACTTTCCGACCACGCCTCTTGAAATGGAGCAGTAACAACGCCAGCTCTCGCAATACAGGTAATTTCTGTTCCTTAGGTGTATTTTATTCGGGATGAGCACGCAGAGAGAGGCAATTAACCCTTGCTTTTGCGCTGACCAATCTCATCGACCGATCCGGGCGGGAACCACGATATGCGGATTTTAGGTGCCAAGCCAGCCGCAATGATGGCGGCCAGCCGTCGGTATGCCGGGTTCCCCGGTCGGCGTTTTGGCGTCGGCGAGCCACTTTCGCGATACCGGCCCTCAAGCGCGCCGTCCCATGACTGAAGCGGGTGAGCCCGGTCAACGAGGGCGGTCGGAAGAAATCATGTTGTCGCCGACGAATTTGACCAAGGACCCACACTCGAGCGTCCGGACAACCATCCGGAGCATCGTCGTCGTCGTCGCCATTGTGATTGTCGCGATGTGGACGGCGGTCGGATTTTCGCTGGTCACCGCGCGGCAAGCCGCGCTCGACGATGCGAGTTTGCAGGGCCGCAACCTGATGATCGCGTTCCGCGAGGAGATCGCCTTCATTCTGCGCGGGGTCGAGGGCGAAATGAGCCTGATCGCGGAGCGGATGCGGCGCGAACGCGACGGTTTCGACCTCTACGCCTGGAGCCAGCAGGACGTGCTAGTTGCTCCCGGGATGGCGCAGGCCACCCTGATCGGCCC
>DATCQF010000673.1:0-8111 GCA_036569735.1 Allostellaceae bacterium
GCCCGGTGCGCCTCAAGAATAGCCCGGAAATGAAAGCCCTGCGGGGTCTGCGCCCGCCACAATTGCGCGCGGTTGATCGTGTCCCGGATTTCGCCATCAATGACCCGCTTCAGTGTGTCGCCCACGGGCAGGGCCGGGATCGCGGCGGGCGCCCGGTCGAGCGCGTCGACGATCCGGTCGATCAGCGCCGCGTCGGGAAACGGCCGCGCGCCGTCATGGATCAGCACCAGCGCGGGATCGTGCGGGACGAGCGCTTCAAGACCGAGATGCACCGAATCCTGGCGCTCGGCGCCGCCGGGCACCGGCGGCATCACGGCGAGGCCGGCCACCGCGTCGTCGAACAGCGCGCGGTCCTCGTCGCGGATCACGACCTGGACGCCGGTGATCCTGGGATGCGCGGCAAACACCGCCACGGCATAGCGCAGCACGCTGGCGCCGCCGAGCGCGAGATATTGCTTGGGCAGCGCGCCGCCGAACCTCGTGCCGCGGCCGGCCGCAACAATAACCGCATAGGTGCCGCTCATCGGCGTAAACTAGCCCCGAACGCGTCGTCCCGCCAGCACGGGAGGGCTCAGGGGGCGCGGTCCGATGTTGCGGTGCAGCAAATCATCGGATAAACTGTATGCCTAATTTTTCATCATTTTGCTGATATGAGTAATCCGTGAGCATTCGCGTCGGTTCGGTCACGCTGGCAGACCCGGTCATCCTGGCGCCGATGTCGGGGGTGAGCGATCTGCCGTTCCGGCGCATCGTCAAGCGCCACGGCGCCGCGCTCGTCGTCTCCGAGATGATCGCGAGCGAGGCGGCGATCCGCGCGACGCGGCAATCCCTGACCATGGCGCAAAGCTGCCCCGAGGAGCAGCCAATGGCGGTCCAGCTCGCCGGCTGCGAGCCGCGCGTCGTGGCCGAGGCCGCCAAGCTCAACGCCGATCGCGGCGCTGTACTGATCGACCTCAATTTCGGCTGTCCGGTCAAAAAAATCGTCAACGGCCACGCCGGGTCGGCGTTGATGCGCGACGAATTGCAGGCCGCGCGCATCCTCGAGGCGGCGGTGAGCGCGGTCGACCTGCCGGTCACCCTCAAGATGCGCACCGGATGGGACGACAGCCACCGCAACGCCCCCGGGCTAGCGCGGATTGCCGAATCCTGCGGCATTCGCATGATCACGGTGCACGGCCGCACGCGCTGCCAGCTCTACGCCGGTAGCGCCGATTGGCGGTTCATCCGCGAGGTCAAGGACGCGGTCGCGATCCCGGTCATCGTCAACGGCGACATCACCAGCCTCGAAGATGCCGACCGCGCTCTCGCAGAATCCGGCGCCGACGGCGTGATGATCGGGCGCGGCTGCTACGGCAGGCCGTGGTTCATCGGGCAGGTAATGGAGTGGCTGCGCCACCGGCGCCGGCGCCCCGATCCGCCGCTTGCCGCGCAATACCGGATCGTCCGCGGCCATTACGACGATATGCTGAGCCATTACGGCCGCGAGGTTGGCCTGCGCATCGCCAGGAAACATCTCGGCTGGTACTCGAAGGGGCTCCCGGGATCGGCGGAGTTTCGCGCCGCGGTCAACCAGACCGACGAGGTGCCGCGCGTCAAGGCGCTGCTGCGCGCCTTCTACGACCCGCTGATCGAGCGCGAAGCGGCGTGATCTCATTGCGCCACCGCCGATCGGCCCCGTCACGCGCCATTGGCCCGGCCGCTGGTCTGGCCGCTGGGGGTCCCGACACGGCGGCGCTGCTGGCCGCATTGCCAAGTCCGGTGCTCGCACTCGACCGCGGCGGCACGATCACCTTCGCCAACCCGGCGGCGGAGCAGTTTTTCGGGGCCAGCGCCGCCGCGCTGATCGGCAATCCGCTGGCCGAGTTCATCGCGCCGCACAGTCCGCTGTTCACCTTGGCCGATGCGGTCTGGCGCACCGGCGGGTCGATCGCCGAATATGATCTGGTGCTCGAAGGCCCGCGATTTTCTGCCCGCTCGGTGACCATCGAGGGCGCGCCGGCCGGCGAGGGCGACCTCCTGGTGCTGACGCTGCACGAGCGCTCGATGGCCGACAAGATGGACCGCCAGCTGACCCAGCGCAACGCGGCCCGGTCGGTCACCGCGATGGCGGCGATGCTGGCGCATGAGGTCAAGAACCCGCTGTCGGGTATTCGCGGCGCGGCGCAGCTCCTGGAGACCGATGCCGATGCGGCCGGGCGCGAGCTGACCCAGCTGATCTGCGACGAGACCGACCGCATCGTCGCGCTGGTCGACCGGATGGAGGCCTTCTCCGATTACGTTCCGATTGCCCGCGACGAGGTGAACATTCACGAGGTGCTCGACCGGGTGCGCAAGATCGCGCAATCGGGCTTCGCCCGGCATGTCCGGATCAACGAGGATTACGACCCCTCGCTGCCGCCGGTGCATGGCGACCGCGACCTCCTGCTCCAGGTGTTTCTCAATCTCGTCAAGAACGCGGCCGAGGCGCTGCCGGGCGCCGGCGGCGAGATCGTCTTGACCAGCGCCTATCGCCACGGGCTGCGCCTCGCGGCGCCGGGCGGCGGCGACCGCCGCCATCTGCCGCTGATGGTGTCGGTCGCCGATAACGGCAGCGGCATCCCCGACGACCTCAAGGCGCATCTGTTCGATCCGTTCGTCACAACCAAGCGCAACGGAACTGGCCTTGGTCTTGCACTCGTCGCCAAGGTGATCGGCGATCACGGCGGCGTCATCGAGTTCGACAGCCACCCCCGGCGCACGGTGTTCCGGGTGTTTCTGCCAGTCGTTACGCCAAAGGGCACTGCGCCAGGGGGCGTCACGCCAGCCGGGGTCGCGCAAAACGGTAGCGGCTGATGGGCGCGACAATTCTGGTTGCTGACGACGACAGGGCGATCCGCACGGTGCTGAACCAGGCGCTCGCCCGGCTCGGGCACGATGTGCGGATGTGCGGCAATGCCGCGACCTTGTGGCGCTGGATCGCCGACGGCGAGGGCGACCTCGTGATCACCGACGTGGTCATGCCGGACGAGAACGGCCTCGACCTCATTCCGCGCATCAAAAAGCTCCGTCCGGATCTGCGCGTCATCGTGATGAGCGCGCAGAGCACGCTGTTGACCGCGGTCAAGGCGACCGAGCGCGGCGCTTTCGAGTATCTGCCAAAACCGTTCGATCTGCGCGAGCTCGTCAGCGTTGTCGAGCGCGCGCTGAGTACACCGCAAAACGCACCGGCGCCGGCCCCGGACGAGCCCGACGAGCAGCTGCCGCTGATCGGCCGCTCGCCGGCGATGCAGGAGATCTATCGGGCGATTGCCCGTCTGATGGGCACCGATCTGACGGTCATGATCACCGGCGAGAGCGGCACCGGGAAGGAGCTGGTGGCCCGCGCGCTGCACGATTTCGGGAAGCGCCGCTCCGGGCCCTTTGTCGCCATCAATATGGCCGCGATCCCGCGCGAGCTTATCGAAAGCGAATTGTTCGGGCACGAGCGGGGGGCCTTTACCGGGGCCACGGCGCGCGGTGTGGGGCGCTTCGAGCAGGCCAAGGGCGGCACCCTCTTTCTCGACGAGATCGGCGACATGCCGGCCGAGGCGCAGACCCGCCTCCTCAGGGTGCTGCAGGAGGGCGAATACACCGCGGTCGGCGGCCGCGCGCCGATCCGGGTCGATGTCCGCATCATCGCCGCCACCCATCGCGACCTGCCGCAGCTGATTCGCCAGGGCCTCTTCCGCGAGGATCTGTTCTACCGGCTCAACGTCGCGCCGATCCGGCTGCCGCCGCTGCGCGAGCGCAGCACCGATATTGCCGCCCTGGCGAGCCATTTCGCCTCGCTCGCGGCGCGCGAGGGGTTGCCCTTCAAGACCCTCGACGAGGCGGCGATGGAGCGGCTGCGCCGCTATCGCTGGCCGGGCAATGTGCGCGAATTGGAAAATCTGGTGCGGCGCCTGGCGGCGCTTTATTCGCAGGAAGTCATCGGGATCGATGTCGTCGAGGCCGAATTGGCCGAGGCGCTGGCCCCGGCGGCCGTGCCGGCCGAAGCGGCGAGCGGCGAGGGCCTCGCGGCGGCGGTCGAACGCCACATCACCGATTATTTCGCGGCGCATCGGGGCACCCCGCCCGCCGCCGGCCTCTACGACCGCGTGCTGCGCGAGATCGAGCGCCCGCTGATCGTGGCGACCTTGGGCGCGACCCGCGGAAACCAGATCAAGGCCGCCCATTTGCTCGGCCTCAACCGCAATACGCTGCGCAAGAAGATCCGCGAATTGGACATCCCGGTCGTCCGCGGCCTAAAATAGGCTGGTCCGCGCCACCACTGCCGTCCAGGTTTCGCCGCCCGGCGGAAAAAACCTGGGCGGGGGCAGGGGTGGTGTCGTTGGAGCAGTTTTTGGCGGCGGTTTCGGCAAGGATTGGCGAATGAGCCTGGCGCTACAGGTCCGCAGCTGGGCCGGCGGCACCGGCCTGTGGCGCAAGATCGCGATCACGCTCGCGGCCGCGGCGCTGGCTTCGGGGGTCGCGACCTATCTTGCATTGACCGGCGCGCCGCCGTTCGGGCCGCGTCCGGGCGTCGTCCTCTCGCTGCTCTATCTCGATCTGGTGCTGTTGCTCCTCTTGGCGGCGCTGGTGGCAAAGCGGCTTGTCGAGGTGTGGGCGGAGCGCCGGCGCGGGCTCGCCGGTTCACGACTCCAGATTCGGCTGGTCGGGCTGTTCAGCCTGATCGCCGTCCTGCCGACGATCATCGTCGCGGTATTTTCGTACCTGTTCTTCAGCTTTGGCGTCGAATCCTGGTTCAGCGACAAGGTACGCACCGCGATCACCGAGTCGGTCGCGGTCGCCGATGCGTACGTCAAGGAGCACCAGCAGGCGATCCGGGCGGATGCGCTGGCGATGGCCACCGACCTCGATCGTTCGGCCTCCTCCTTGCAGCTCAACCCGCAATACCTGGCTCCCGTGCTGGCTGCCCAGGCGGCGATGCGCGGGCTGACCGAAGCCGCGGTCCTCGATCGCAAGGGAACGATGGTGGCGCGCACGGGCCTGGTATTTGCGCTCGGCTTCGAGGATGTCAGCAAGGACGCCTTGCACCGCGCCCAGCTCGGCGAAGTCGTCATCATGACCGACGACCGCGAAGAGCGGGTGCGGGCGCTCGTCCGGCTCAACGAGCTCAGCGACCTCTACCTTTATGTCGGGCGGTTCATCGAGCCGCGGGTGCTCGCCCATCGCGACGCGGTTCACCTCGCGGCGGCCCAGTATGAACGGCTCGAAGGGCAGCGCTCCGGGTTCCAGATTACCTTTGCGGTAATTTACATCCTGGTCGCGATGCTGTTCCTCGCCGCGGCGATATCGATCGGCATTCACTTCGCGGCCCAGCTCGCCGATCCGATCAGCCGGCTGGTCGGGGCGGCCGAGCGGGTCCGCGCCGGCGATCTGTCCGCCCGGGTCCCCGAAGGCAAAAAGGACGACGAGCTCGTCTCGCTGAGCCGCGCCTTCAACCGGATGACCAACCAGATCCAGAGCCAGCAGCGCGAGCTGATCGAGGCCAACCGCGAACTCGACGAGCGCCGGCGGTTTACCGAGACGGTGCTGACCGGGGTGTCCGCCGGGGTCATCGGTCTGGATGGCGGCGGCCGCATCTATCTGCCCAACCGGTCGGCATCGGCGCTGCTTGGCGTCGACCTCGATCTGTCGTTCGGCGAGGACCTCGCCGAGGTCGCGCCCGAAATGGCCGGGCTCTTGGAGGAAGCGGCCCGGCGCCCCGACCGGCTGGCGCAGGCCCAGGTCCAGATCGTCGGCGACAACAGCACGCGCACGCTGTTGGTGCGCATCGCCGCCGAGCATGATTCCGAGCAGAACGATGGCGAGATCAGCGGCTTTGTCGTCACCTTCGACGATATTACCGAACTGTTGTCGGCTCAGCGCAAGGCGGCCTGGGCCGATATCGCCCGGCGCATCGCGCACGAGATCAAGAACCCGCTGACCCCGATCCAGCTCTCGGCCGAGCGGCTGCGGCGCAAGTACCTGAAGGAGATCAAGAAGGACCCGGAGACCTTCCGCATCTGCACCGACACGATCATCAAACACGTCGAGGATATCGGGCGGATGGTCGACGAGTTCTCAGATTTCGCCCGGATGCCGGCGCCGGTGCTGAAACCGGAAGACCTGACGACGCTGGTCGAGCAGGCCGTCTTCCTGGAGCGCACGGCGCATCCCAAGATCGGCTTCGAGACCCGCTTTGCCGCGCGCCCGGTGCTGCTGCGCTGCGATACCCGTCTCGTCGGGCAGGCGCTGATCAACATCATCAAGAACGCGGTGGAATCGATCGAGAGCCGAATCGCCGAGAAGGGCCCCAACCCGCCGGGCCAGATTGTCGTGACGGTCGAGGCGAACGGCCCGGTCGCGGTCACCGTCGAGGACAATGGCAAAGGCTTGCCGCGGCACGGCCGCGAGCGCCTGACCGAGCCCTATGTGACGACCCGCACAAAGGGGACCGGGTTGGGCCTCGCCATCGTGAAGAAGATCATGGAAGATCATCAGGGAGAGCTGATGCTGTCGGATCGGGAGCATGGCGGCGCTCGGGTGCGGCTGGTTTTCTCCGGCGACGCCCACGCCGCCAGCCCTGCCGGTTCGCCCGCAGTGCCAGCGGAGTTGAGTTCGGTCACCCATGGCGCATGACATCCTGATCGTAGACGACGAAGCCGACATCCGGATGTTGATCGCCGGGGTGTTGAAGGACGAGGGCTACGCGACGCGCGACGCCGCCGACAGCGCCGAGGCCCTCGCCGCCATCCATGCCCGCCAGCCGACCCTGGTGATCCTCGACATCTGGCTGCAAGGCAGCGAACTCGACGGCATTGCCATCCTGCGCCGGCTGCACGCCGAAATGCCGACCGTGCCGGTGGTGATGATCAGCGGCCACGGCACGATCGAGACCGCGGTGGAGGCGATCAAGCTCGGCGCCTACGATTTCATCGAAAAGCCGTTCAAGAGCGACCGGTTGCTGCTGCTGATCGCGCGCGCGATCGAGGCGGCCCAGCTGCGCCGCGAGAATGCCGAGCTGAGGCTGCGGGCTGGCGGCGAACTCGATCTGGTCGGCGCGTCGCCCGCGATCAACCAGCTGCGCCAGCAGATCGAGCGGGTCGCGCCGACCGGCAGCCGGGTCCTCATCACCGGGGCGCCGGGCTCGGGCAAGGAAGTGGTCGGGCGCCTCCTGCATGCCCGCTCGCGGCGCGCCCAGGGACCGTTTGTCGCGATCAATTGCGCGACGATGCATCCTGACCGGCTGGAGATCGAGCTGTTCGGCTGCGAGGCGAGCACCGACGGCATGCCGCGCAAGGTCGGCACCTTCGAGCGCGCGCATGGCGGGACCCTGTTTCTCGACGAGGTCGCCGACATGCCGCTCGAGACCCAGGGCAAGATCGTGCGGGCGTTGCAGGAACAGACCTTCGAGCGGGTAGGGGGCTCGAGCCGGGTCGAGGTCGACGTGCGGGTCGTCGCCTCCTCCAATCGCGAGCTGGCGACCGAGATCGCGGCGAGCCGCTTTCGCGAGGATCTGTTCTATCGCCTCAACGTGGTCCCGATCCGGGTTCCGCCGTTGCGCGAACGGCGCGAGGACATACCTCTGCTCGCCCGGCATTTCGTCCAGAGGGGCGCGGAAGCGGCGCGGATCGCGGCGCGCGATTTCGGCGAGGACGCGCTGGCCGCGCTGCAGTCCTACACCTGGCCGGGCAATGTGCGGCAACTGCGCAACGTCGTCGACTGGCTCCTGATCATGGCGCCGGGCGAAACCAGCGAGCCGGTGCGCGCCGACATGCTGCCCAACGAGATCACCGCGATCGCACCCAGCGTCGTCAAATGGGACAAGGGCAGCGAGATCATGACCCTGCCGCTGCGCGACGCGCGCGAGGTGTTCGAGCGCGAATACCTGCTGGCCCAGGTCACCCGCTTCGGCGGCAACATCTCGCGCACCGCCGCCTTTGTCGGGATGGAGCGCTCGGCCCTGCACCGCAAGCTCAAATCCCTGGGCGTCTTCGGCAACGACCGCCCGCTCAAGGTCGGGACGTGACGGATCCCGAGCGCCTTTCCTTCGCCCTCTCCGCCCTTCAGGGGGGAGAGGGAGGGGACCCATGGCGCAGCCGTGGGGG
>DATCQF010000674.1:0-10585 GCA_036569735.1 Allostellaceae bacterium
CCCCGCCGTAAAATCCGCCCGGCCGGTTGTCGTCAGCGCCGCTCTCACGCTGAGCGCAGCCGGTGACCAAGAGGCACAGGAAGAAGGCCAGGGCGATCCCGGCGGGGCCCCATATCGTGGCGGAACCGTGCGGCCGCCTCACCCGCCGGTATGGATGAATGCGCCGCAACAGCGCTATTGGACGCGAACCCATCACCCAAAACATCACATCGAGCTGCCGCCGCTGTCGCCGCCGTCCGATCCGCTGCGGGCAGAGGTCGTTTGATCGTCCTGGCCCGGGGCGTAACCGGTCCCGCCGACCCCGCCGGCCCCGGTACAGCCCGCCACCGCGAGGCAAAGGATCAGCGCCAGCAGCCAGGTACGTCGCTGTTTCGATCCGGTCATCATGCCACCTCGAGCGGATAGAGGAACCCGTCGCGCCCGTAGCGCGTGACGTCAGCTGCGAAGAGCTTCTTGCCCATGCGGTGTTCCCCGTGTCTGCTGCAAATTAACGCTTTAACGCGAAGGCCGCTACGGATACGCGAAGAACAAACACCAGCATCGCCCCCGCGCAGGCGAGGGTCCAGGACGGCCGGTGAGGCCTGTGCCCTAGAATTCCACCGGCGCGGGAATGACGCCGGGTCTTCGCGTCCGCCGCGTGCCCTTTGCGAGCTTTGCGGTAGAGTGTTTCTTTTTTCGGAGACCGACAGATGGAAGAGATGCGCTGCTATCGGCCGCTGATCATCGGGCGCCGCGGCGCCGTCGCGGCGAACCATCCACTGGCCGCGCAGGCTGGGCTCCTGGCGTTGCGCGCCGGTGGCAACGCGGTCGACGCGGCGGTGGCGACCGCGCTGGCGCTCGCGGTGGTCGAGCCGATGATGTCGGGGCTCGGCGGCGACGCGTTCTATCACGTGCTCGACGCCAAGACGGGCCGCGCCATCGTGTTCAACGCCACCGGCCCCGCGCCCTCTGCCGCAACCCCGGAGCGCTATGCCGCAGGCATCCCACGCACCGGGCCGATGTCGGTCTCGGTGCCGGGCATGGTCGCCGGCCTCGGGGCGATGCACCGCCAGTTCGGCCTGCTGGCGTGGCGTGACCTCTTCGCCGAAGCGATCGATCTCGCGCGCCATGGGTTCGGCGCGACCCCGCATTACCGGCATCTCGCCGGGGAGCACCTCGCCACCCTCGGCGCCGACCGCCGCAGCGCCGTGGTGTTCCTCAGCAATGGCATGGCGCCCGCGACCGGCGCTCCGGTCGTGCAGCCCGATCTCGCCCACACGCTCGAGGAGATCGCCGCTGACGGCGCCGAGTGCTTCTATCGCGGCGCGCTCGCCCGCCGCCTCGCGGCCGCGTGCGCCGCCGCCGGGGTGCCGATCGGCGACGCCGATCTCGCCCAATTCGAGGCCGAAACCCAGGAGCCGATCAGCATCGACTACCGCGGTTTCACCGTGCTCGAAGCCCCGCCCAACTCGACCGGGTTCGTGCTGCTCGAAGAATTGAAAATAATCGAGCATTTCGACCTGAAGGCGATGGGATTGGGGTCGGCCGAGGCGGTTCATGTGATGGTCGAGGCAAAAAAGCTCGCCTTCGCCGACCGCGAGCGCTGGGCCGCCGATCCACGCACCCTGGAAGCGCCGCTCGGCGAATTGCTGTCGGAAGATTACACGGCGCGCCTCGCCGCCCGCATCGACCGCAGCCGCGCCGCGCCAACCCGCACGATCGCCGACGCCGCCGGCGACACGACCTATTTCTGCACCGCCGACGGCGCCGGCAATGCGGTTTCCGGGATCCAGAGCATCAACAGCGGCTGGGGCTCGGGGGTGACCGCCGGCGACACCGGGATCCTGCTCAACAACCGCATGGCGTACTGGCACCTCGATCCCCATCACCCGAACTTCCTGCGGCCGGGGCGCCGGGTCCGCCACACGATGAACCCGCCCCTCGTGCTGAAGGACGGCGCATTGTGGGCGGTGTTCGGTACTCCGGGCGCCGACAACCAGGTGCAGATCAATCTCCAGGTGTTGACCGCGATGGCCGATTTCGGACTCGACCCGCAACAGGCCGCCGAGACCGCGCGCTGGACCTCTAACGTCCCCGGGCAATACGCCAACTACCCGCATGACGGCCCCGATGTGCTGACGATGGAGCGGCGTTTTCCCGACGAGGTGCGGCGCGACCTCGCGCGGCGCGGTCATCCGGTCGACACGGTCGGCGATCTCGAAGGGCCGTGCAGCGCCGAGATCATCCGGCGCGACGGCGCAACCGGCATGCTGATGGCCGGCTCCGACCCGCGCCGCGACGGCTGGGCGCTCGCGTGGTAAGCGTTTCAGCCCAATCGGACCCGACCCCCGTCGCCGGCCGCGTCATGCATCGCGCGGCGCCGCTTGAGGAAGGTGACCACGCCGATCGCGACCGCTGCGCCGAAACTGGCAAAGCCGATGGCGATGACGCCAAAGATCGTGGTCAGCAGCCGGGAAATGAAGCCGTGGCTTACCGCGAGCACGGTCTGGGGCTCTCCTCGACCATCGGGGTAGGAGGCGGACAACCGGTAGCGCCCAGGCTTCGCCAGCTCGAACGAGAGCACCGATTCGCCAGTATAGCCGCCAAACGAGTAGCTGCTGCTCCCCGACGGCCGGGTAAGCGACACCGGCTCACCGGTTTCGTCCGAGCGCACGCCGACCCGCAGGCCGGCGACGTTTTCAGTGACGTAAATCCGCCCTTCGATCACGCTGCGGGATTCGTGGAAGATCGTATAGGCGCCGGCTTCGGGCAACTCGATGAGGGCCGAGCCGGGAACCACGAAGCGCGTCAGACCGGCATCCAAATTCGCCAGGCGCGACCACATCAGCAGACCTGAGGCTACCCCGCCCGAAACGACGAGCAGCACGGCGACAGCGTACCAGTAGCGTCCGGGCATATCGTTATCGCACTGCCGATCTGCAGAGCACGACGGGCGCAGCGCTGCGGTGCTGTCGCAAAAGTGGCTGATCGGGCAGGGTCGCCTCCGAACGGGGTGGTTGATGCTATAACCGGGCGGAATCGGCAACAAGTACATGATCGTCCATTTGCCGCGCCGGCTAGGCTACCTCGCCGATGTTGCGCCGGTGCCGGGATATGGTCGTAATGCCGGTCGGGCTGAGACCGCCCGCAGGTTGAGGGCAAAACAGCATGGGGATAGTCGGGGCCTGGCTTGAGCTGCCGGTGTGGCAGCAGTTGCTGGCGCTCGCCGGCTTCTACGCAGCAACCGGCATCTTCATTCATTTGCTGGCGTTCCACAGTCCGGCGAGCGGATGGACGAGGAGCTTCAAGGGGGTCGTCGCGCCGTTTTTCGTTTCGGTGGCTCTGATTTTCGGCCTTTTGCTCGGCTTCATCGCCCGGGACGTTTGGCAACGCAACACCGATGCGGTGCAGGTCGTGCGCGGCGAGGGCGATGCGCTCTTCGCGCTCTCACACCTTTCCCCGGATAGCGACCCCGGCGCCGCCAAGCTTCCGAACCTGATCGTCGCCTATGCGCAATCAATTGTCGGGGAGGAGTGGCCGCAGATGCGGGAAGGAAAGCGCTCCGCCGCGACCGAGACGGCTTTCACCAGCCTCCTGAGCGCAATCGTCGGCGCCCCGGTTTCCGGGAACAGCGGTGCGGCGGTGCAGCGCGCCCGGTTCGACCTTGTGCTGAAGCTGCACACCTTGCGCGAGACTCGCCTCGCCCTCGCCGGCGACCGTACCGATGAGATCAAGTGGACAACCCTCTTGATCCTCGGGCTCATTTCACAAATCGCCATCGCCGCCGTACATCTGGAGATGCCGCGCCCGCAGATCGCCGCCTTGACGATCTTCTCGATGGCGGCGGTTATTGGCCTTGGCCTCGTCGCGATCCAGGAGCGCCCCTTCACCCCGCCTCTCGAAGTGTCGCCTGGGCCGCTCTTGGACGTCATCCGCGAGACCCCCGCGCGGTAAGAATCGGGCGCAGTAGAGGAGGTGGGTCCCGTGAAGCGCGTTCTGACCGGCCGGTTCATGCACGAGACCAATACGTTCAGCGTGCAGACGACCGACATGGCGCTGTGGCGGCGCCGCGACTTCCACAGCGACAACGAGATACCGGCGGCGTTCCGCGGCACCCGCTCGGCCCTGGGCGCGACCTTCGAGGCGGCCGACAAGTACGGCTGGACCCTGATCCATCCGGTCTCGGCCAACGCCAACCCGTCGGGCATCGTCACCGACGATGCGTTCGAACAGATCGGCGGGATGATCCTCGACGCGACCGAGCACCAGGGCCCGATCGACGGCGTGTTGCTGCACCTGCACGGCGCGATGGTCGTCGCCAGCTACGAGGACGGCGAGGGCGAACTGTTGGCACGCCTGCGCACCAGGCTCGGGCCCGAGGTTCCGATCGTCGTGACCTTGGACCTGCACGCCAACGTCACCCAAAGGATGGCCGACAACGCGAGCGCCCTCATCGCCTTCCGCACCTATCCGCATATCGACCAGTACGAGCGGGCCTGGCAGGGTGCCGAACTCCTCGAACGCGCGATGGCGGGCGAGGTGCGGCCGCGCACCGTGATCGCGCGGCGTCCGATGATCTACGGGCTCGATTGGGGGCGCACCCAGCGGGGGCCGATGGCCGAGCTGATCGCGCGCGGCGAGGCGCTCGAAGCCGCGGGCGATGCGCTCGCGGTCAGCATCTGCGCCGGCTTTCCGCTCGCCAACATCCGCGATGTCGGGCCGTCGGTTACGGTGACGTTGGACGGCGCGCATGGCGACGGCGCGGGCGAGCGCGGCCAACACGTCGCCGAGGAGTTCATGGACCACGCCTGGGAGACGCGCGAGTTCACCACGGTCAACATGCTGCCGGTCGCCGAGGCGGTGGCCCGCGCCAGGGACGGCAAGCCGGGCGACAGGCCGCTCGTCGTCGCCGATTTCACCGACAACCCCGGGGGCGGTGGCTACGGCGACGCGACGGCGTTTCTGAAGGGCCTCATCGAGGCGCAAGTCGAGCGCGTCGCGTTCCACGCGATCTGCGATCCGGAGGCCGTCCTGGCCGGGATGCGGGCGGGGATCGGACCGGCGACCCTCAGCCTTGGCGGCAAGACCGATCCGCGGCTGGGCGGCGGCCCCTTGACCCTGACCGGGGAAATCACCTGCCTGACCGACGGCAAATTCATCGCCTATGGCCCGATGGGCGGCGGGTTGGAGCGCGATTACGGACCCTCGATGGTGTTCCGGGTCGGCGGCATCGACATCATCGTCATCACCAACAACGGCCAGGCGGTCGATCTCGCGCAGTTCACCTCGCTGGGGCTAGATCCGACCCGCTACAGCACGGTCGCGGTCAAATCGATGCAGCATTTCCGCGCCGCCTTCGAGCCGATCGCCCGCGAAATCATCCTTGTCCACACCGGCGCCCTGTGCCAGGTCGACTACACCCCGGAGCTGTTCGACAAGGTGCGCCGCCCGGTCTGGCCATTGGACGAGATTCCGTAACGCGTAGAAAGCAGAGTTACATGCCCAACATGCGTCCTTCGAGACGCCCGCTGCGCGAGCTCCTCAGGATGACGTTCTTTCTTAATGCCATTAATAAACTTACGTCATCCTGAGGGGCGCGAAGCGCCGTCTCGAAGGACACATAGCGCCGATCCAGTCGGAGGAAACATGATCACCATCGATGTGAAGGCCGAGCTCGCCAAGCTGACGATGCTGCGCGGACGCACCCCGGAAACGCCCGAGGCCGCGCGCAAGGGGGCGTTTGCGAGACTGGCGCCCTACCGCGACGGCGCGATCTTCACCGCCAAATTCTCCGGCAACAGCCCGTGGGAACGCCACCCCAACGGCGACGAGATCGTCCAGATCGCCGAGGGCGCGACGATCCTGCACGTCATGGCGGTGGACGGGCCGCAATCCTTTGCGCTGAAGGCGGGGATGGTGGCGATCGTCCCCAAAAACACCTGGCACCGCTTCGAGGCGCCCGACGGGGTGAGCCTCCTGACCGCTACGCCGCAGCCGACCGAGCATCTGACCGTCGATGTCGACGATCCGCGGACCCTCGGACGAGGCTAGATTTACGGGGATTCGGGGCATGACAGAGCCGCACCGGCTTGCTTCCTGCCCCGACGACAGCGCGCTGCCGGACGACGAGCGCGCGATGCTGGAGCGCGCGCGGGCGCTGGTTCCGGGTCTCGCCGAGCGGGCGCCGGCCGCCACCAAGGCGCGGCAAATCCCGGCGCAGACGATCGCCGAGTACCACGCCGCCGGCATCCTGCGCATCCTGCAGCCGCGGATGTTCGGCGGGCGGCAGGGAAGGTTCAGCCTGTTCTCGCGGATCGTCGAGGAGCTGACCTATGGCTGCGCCTCGTCGGCCTGGGTCTACGCGGTCTTGGCCGAGCATCAATGGATTATCGCGCAGTACCCCGAACAGGCGCAGGTTGATGTGTGGGGCGACACCCCCGCAGCCGTCGCCTCGTCCTCGCTGGCGCCGCGCGCCGCCGCCCAGCGCGTCGCCACCGGCGGCTGGCGGCTCAGCGGGCGCTATTCGTTTTCGAGCGGCTGCGACCATGCGCAATGGGCGATCCTCGGCGCCTTTCTCGGCGAGCTGGGCGACCCGCGCCACATCGCCTACCTCTTGGTGCCGCTGGCCGACACAGAAATCATCGACGACTGGCAGGTGCTCGGCCTCGCCGGCACCGGCAGCAAGTCGCTGGTGTTGCGCGACGTCTTCGTCCCCGAGCATCGCTGGGTGATGGTCAGCGACCTCTTTGCCGGGACCCCGCCGGGCGCGCTGGTGCACCCTGACTATCCGGTGCTGCGCGCGCCGCGCGGCTTTCTCGTCTCCTATTCCCTGCCGCCGGTGTGCATCGCCTTGGGGCAGCGCGCCCTCGACCTCGCGTGCCGCACTCTGGCCGGGAGGGTATCGCGCGGGGTCACCCGGCTGGCCGAGTCGGAAATCGTGCAGATGGCAGTCGGCGAGGCCGCCGCGGCGATCGACGTGGCGATGCAGCTCCTCCACAACGGGCGCCGCACCAGCACCGACGCGGTCAGCTCGGGCCGCAAGATCACCATGGCCGAGGCGCTGAAGGCGCGCCGCGACATGGTCTACGCCCAGCACCAGATCGGCTGGGCCCTGGAGCGCCTCTGCGAACTCTCCGGCGCCCGCTGGGTCTACGACACCGACCCTCTACAAGAAATCCGCCGCGACGTCATGACGATCCTCACCCACCACGCCGCCAGCCGCCAAGCCGCCATGGCCCCCTACGGCCATATGCTACTCAGCCGCGGCGGGGAGTGAGGCCGGGCAAGGTGCGACGGCATTGAGCCGACCACGCGCGAGGTGGTCGATGGAGACATCCGAAAACCGAGCGGTGTGCAGAAATCAAGGAATTTGCAACAACAAGAGGAGGAGCAGCACGCTCCCGCTACTCGGAACAGGCCACTGGTACATTATAATAATACTGTTGAAACGCTCGGTCAGAGGACGCGCTCGATCGCCTGCACCGCAGCTTCCACGGCATCTCCGTCGCGCGCCATTGCAGCACCCAATCGCCGTGCCGCGGTTCGGAAGCTCTGGTCTGACAGAACGCGTTGGATGGCGGCGCTGATTTGTTCGGGCGGTGCATCGTTGGAAATTTTGATGCCTGCATCGCGCGCCACCACGCGCGCGGCATTATCCGGCTGATCACCCACAAGCGGCACGCAGATGAGCGGAACACCATGGATCAAACCCTTGGTCAGCGTTCCGATTCCGCATTGTGTCACGAGCACATCGGCATCCGGGAGCACCGCCGAATGCGGAACGAACCGCTCAAATAGTACGTTGGCAGGCGCGGCAAACTGGCCCGGGTCGAGCGCTGGGCCAAGCGTGACGAGCCCATGAACATCCAGTTGCCCCAGTGCGAGCAATATACTTTGCAGAAGCGATGCCTGACCCTGCGCAAGCGTGCTCAGGGATACAACGACGAGAGGACGCCTGGCTTCGCTCGGAGGCCATGGAGACAGCCATTCGGGCGCCTCGGAGTCCTCGATTGGTGTTCCGACATGCTGCATGTTGACGGGTAGCCGTCTGGCAAGAAAATCGAAGGAGGAACTTACCAACATCAACACACGCGCTACCCGGTCGTATTGCTCGAAACCCGAGCGGAGCGGGACGAGCCCAAGCGCCACTCGCGCATCGTTCAGTAGCGACAGCCCGTCGTGGCGATACAATCGATTCAGCGCGAAGCGACCTATCGCGTCGCGGAGTTTCCCCGATAGGCCCAGACCTGGTTGCCAACCAGGCCCATAAGGCGGCACGCCGGGCAGTGGCCGTATAGCGACCTGATGCATTAGCGCTACCGACGGAACGCCCGCGGCCTCCGCGGCGGCGAGCGCGCCGAGCAAGACGAAATCGGAAACAATGATGTCGGCGGGTACGCGCTGCAATTCCGCCGTTACGTTCTCAGCCCAGGCAGACGCCCATGCAAGCGTTTGCGCCTCGTAGGTGATGGTCTGGAACTGCTTTGGCACCCATCCACCGATCAATCCCCTGGGTGGTCGCAACCGATCGAGCGGGTGGCGGTCGGGCTCCTTGAATGGTACGACCTCGGCACCCGACGCGGCCATGCGGCGTGTGAGGCTCTCACTGATCGGCAGCCGGGACCGTCGGACACCTGGCCCGGCAAGAATGCGAAGATGGTGGCCCCGCGCAACCAACCCTGCCATCACCGGCATGAGCAGAGGAATGTTTCCACCGCCCTGGAACATGGCAGCGAGAATTTGCGCGGGTGGGTTCACGCGGTTACCCCTTCGGTGTTGCAGCTAGGGATCGTGAGGAAGAAGGACGATGTGTCCGCTCCCCGCCAGCTGCGGATGGTGCAGAAATCAGAAATTCCCCACGGAGCCCAACGCATTAAAATTCAACCTCCTTCCGCGTGCAAAATACAGGTGCAGAACGGGTCAATGCCGGAAATGGCGCAGGCCGGTGAACACCATGGCGATGCCGGCGGCGTCGGCGGCGGCGATTACTTCGGGGTCGCGGCGCGAGCCGCCGGGCTGGATCGCGGCGGTGGCGCCGGCGGCGATGGCGGCTTCGAGACCGTCGGCGAACGGGTAGAAGGCGTCGGAGGCGACGACCGAGCCTCGGGTCAGGGGCTCGGGCAGGCCGGCGTTGGCGGCGGCTTCGGCGGCTTTCTGGGCGGCGATGCGGACGCTGTCGACCCGGCTCATCTGGCCGGCGCCGATGCCGACCGTCGCGCCGCCCTTGGCGAACACGATCGCGTTCGACTTGACGTGTTTCGCGACCGTGTCGGCAAACAGGAGATCGGTGATTTCCGCCTCGGTCGGCGCCCGCTTTGTTACGACGGTCAGCGCGTCGCGCCCGGCCGAGATGCGGTCGCGCTCCTGCACCAGGAGGCCGCCGGCGACCGATCGCAGGGTCCAGCCCGGCGCCTTCGGGTCGGGCATGCTGCCGGTCAGCATGAGACGCAGCGCGGGCTTGCGGGCGAGGATGCCGCGGGCCTCGGGTTCGGCGTCGGGGGCGATGATGACCTCGACGAAGATCTGCGCGATGGCCTCGGCGGTCGCCGCATCCAACGGCCGGTTGAGCGCGACGATGCCGCCAAAGGCGCTGACCGGATCGCAGGCGAGCGCCTTGTCCCACGCTTCGCGCAGGCTCGTCGCCACCGCGGCGCCGCACGGGTTGGCGTGCTTGATGATCGCGACCGCGGGCGGGCCAAACTCGGCGACCAGTTCGAAGGCCGCGTCGGTGTCGCCGTAATTGTTGTAGGACAATTCCTTGCCCTGCACCTGACGCGCGCTGGCGACCCCGGGGCGCTGGTCGTCGGTGCGGTAGAGCGCCGCCTGTTGGTGCGGGTTCTCGCCATAGCGGGTTTTCTCCGCCAGCCGGGCGGCAACGACCATGGTCTCGGGAAACATCACCCCCGCGTCGCGGGCGAACCACGCGGCGATTGCGGCATCGTAGGTTGCGGTCGCCGCAAAGGCCTGGCGCGCGAGCCGCCGCCTTGTGTCGAGGCCGACCGCCCCGCCCGACGCCGCCATCTCGGCCAAGACGGCATCGTAGTCGGCCGGGTCGGTGATGATCGTCACGAACTCATGGTTTTTCGCGGCGGCGCGGGTCAGGGCGACGCCGCCGATGTCGATGTTCTCGATGCACTCCTCGCGCCCCGCTGCTGATGCAACGGTCGCGGCAAACGGGTAGAGGTTCGACACCACGAGGTCGATCTGGCTGATGCCGTGTGCGCTCAGCGCGGCGACATGGTCGGGCCGGTCGGGCCGCGCCAGGAGCGCGCCGTGGATCGCCGGGTGCAGCGTCTTGACCCGGCCGTCGAGCATCTCGGGAAACCCGGTCACCGCGGCGACCTCGGTCACCGGCAGCCCGGCATCGGCGAGCGTCCGGGCCGAGCCGCCGGTCGAAATGAGGACAACCCCGCGCGCGGCAAGCCCCTGCGCAAAACGCACGAGCCCCGCTTTGTCGTAGACCGAGATCAGCGCGCGGCGGATCGGTCGCGGCGGTGCATTCATGCCGGCCCCTCCTCGATGCGGCTATCTCCCGTCCGGTATAGGATGCACACCCTCACCGCGCGCGCCAAGAGCTTCCAGCCGGCATCCTGCTTCTGCCAGACCT
>DATCQF010000675.1:0-4232 GCA_036569735.1 Allostellaceae bacterium
AGCTCCCTCCCCTGCTAGCGGGGGAGGGTTGGGGTGGGGGCTGGCATCGCGTAATCCGCCGCCGGTGATTAACCGGCTTACGATGACCCGAGACTGAGCGCGGCGCTGTGATGGAGGATTTGCGCCGAGCCGTCCCAGATCATCCTGAGCGCGACAAAGGTGACGATGCCGAGCCCGACCCAGGAGATCCAGAACAGCCGTTCCAAGAGCCGTGCGATATAGGTCGAGGCCACCCCCATCAGCGCCACCGACAGAACCAGGCCGACGACCAGCACCCAGGGCCCGGACTGGGTCGCCACCCCGGCTACCGCGATTACGTTGTCGAGCGACATCGACACATCGGCGAGGACGATCATGGCCATCGCCTGCGTCGCCGTCTTGGCCGGCCGGTGCGGCGGTGCGGCGCGCCCGTCGGCGCCGGCCGGCTCGACCACATATGCCGCCCGCAGCTCGCGGTACATCTTCCACGCCACCCAGAGCAGCAGGATCCCCCCGGCAAAGGTCAGCCCGATGACCGCGAGCAGGTGCGTCGCCAGCAGCGCGAACACGATGCGCAGCACCGTCGCCGCGGCGATGCCGATGGCGATGACGCGCCGGCGATGCGCCGCCGGAAGCCCGGCGGCGGCCATGCCGACCACGATTGCGTTGTCGCCGGCGAGCACGATGTCGATGATGACGACCGACAGCAGCGCGCTCGCCTGGTTCAGGATCACCAGCACGCTCGCGACATAAGCACGAAGCCGGGCATCGTCGAGGTTAACCGGATGACGACATCGGTGCTGGCGCGACATCCAGGGGGACATTCCGGGCGAATGGGCGGTCGACCTCCGGGGCGGATCGCCCGGCGGCTCGGGGTGTTTTACGCCGCGAGTTTTCTCGTCGTCGGCATCCAGCTGCCGTTCTGGCCGGTGTGGCTGGCCGGCCGCGGTCTCGATGCGCACCAGATCGCGCTGGTGTTCGCCGCCGCGATCTGGGCCAAGGTGATCGCGACCCCGCTGCTGGGCGCCTTGGCCGACCGGCTCGGGCGGCGCCGCGCGGTGATGATCGCGCTCGCCGCCTCAGCCTGCGCGGCCTATGCCGGGCTGTGGCCGATCACCGGGTTCGGGGCGCTCCTGGCGCTCAACCTCATTGCCGGCATGGCGCAATCGGCGCTGATGCCGCTGGGCGACAGTATTACATTGGCGGCGGTGCGTGACGACGGGCTCGATTACGGCCGCGTCCGGGTGTGGGGTTCGGTCAGCTTCATCGTCGCGGCAATCGGCAGCGGCGCCGCGCTCGCGCTCGGATCGCCGGGCGCGCCCGGGGGGCCCGCCGATGACCAGGTGCTGTTCCTGGTGCTCGCCGCCTCGGCGGTGTTGCTGGTCGCCTGCATCGGCATCCCGGGGGCAGCGCGCTCCGCGCTCAGGGTGCGGTCGCGCTGGGCGGCGCTGGGGCGGCTCGCCGCCGACCGCCGGTTCTGGCTGTTTGTGGTCAGCGCCGCGGCGCTGCAGTCGAGCCATCAGCTCTATTACGGTTTCGGGACCCTCTATTGGCGCGGGGTCGGCTTTTCCGACACGGTCATCGGCATGCTGTGGGCCGAGGGGGTGGTCGCCGAGATCGTCCTCTTCTGGTACAGCGCGCGGTTCGTCGCCCGCTTGGGGCCGCTCGGGCTGATGGCGCTGGGCGGGGTTGCCGGCATCGTGCGCTGGAGCCTGATGGGGGTGATGCCCGGGCTCGCCGCGGCGGCGGTTCTGCAGTTGCTGCACGCCCTGACCTTTGGCGCGAGCCATCTGGGAGCGATGCATTTCATGGCGAAGAGCGTGCCGCCCGGCGCCGCGGCGAGCGCGCAATCCCTCTATGCCGCGCTGTCGGCCGGTCTCGGCAGCGGCCTCGTCATGCTGGTCGCGGGCGCGCTCTACGCCGCCTATGGCGGTGCGGCCTACCCGTTCATGGCGCTGTTGTCGGCGGCCGGCCTCGTTGGGGTTTGGAGGCTGCGGCGAACGTCGCCATAATACCGCGCTCGGGCGTTGGCAGGAGGCATCGGGCATGCTGGGGACTTACGAAGGCGGCTGCCATTGCGGCCGGGTCCGGTTTCGCATCCAGGTCGATCTGGCAGACACCGTTATCGGTGAGTGCAACTGCTCGATCTGCACCAAGAAGGGCATCTTGCACCTGCCGGTCCACCACGAGCGGCTGGAAATCCTGAGCGGCGCCGGCGAGCTGGCGACCTACCAGTTCAACACCGGTACGGCCAGGCACACCTTCTGCCGGCATTGCGGCATCCATGCCTTCTATCAGCCGCGCACCGATCCCGAGAATTACAGCGTCAACGCCCGCTGCCTCGACGATTACGACCCGATGACGATGGCGCCGCGCCGGCTGTTCGACGGTCGCAACTGGGAGGAGGCCTTCGCCACCCGGCCCGGCGAATGGGACGCAAAGCGGTAGCAGGTCGGCGTGGCAGCTCCGACTAAATCACCAGCTCCTGGGGAACCCCGCGCACGTCGATCTCGAGATCGAGGCCCTGGACCGGCGGGCGCGCGTAGTGCCAGGTGAGGCCGGCCGGCACGGCGCCGCGCGCGACGAACTCCTCGGCGAGAAACGGGTGGACATCGTAGACCGTGTAGAGCTGGGTCGTGGTGACATCGCCCCAGCCGAAGCCGAGCGCGGCCATGCGCCGCTCCATCTCGCCCAGCACATAGCGCGCCTTGTCGCGCATTCCGTCGGGCGACTGGTCGCCGAGGCGGACGATGCGATCGGCGTAGCTGCCGCCGATTTCGCCGCGCGCCTCCCCGCTCCCGGCCGCGACAAAGCTGCGCGCGCCCGGGCCCCCGCCGTCGCCCGGCACCGTGTAGCTGAAGGCGTAAAACGCCGGCGCGGCGGGCGGGTCGATCTCGGGACAGACATTGGAGCGCGCCACCGGGTTGACCTCGCTGCGAAAGATCCCCCAGGCCGCGAGCCGCTCGACATAGGAGCGGTTGAACGCGATGAACCCGGCCTCGGTGAATTGCGCCGGCGAGCGCAGCTCGCACGCGCAGAACGCGGTCGGCGGCCGGCCGAGCGCCGCCAGATGGGCCTCGACCGCGGCAAAGCCCTCGGCGAGCGGCAACAGCCGGGCAAAGCGCGCCCGCTCGATGCGAAACCCGGGTTCGGCGGCGACGCCTCCCGAATACTGGAACGGGCCCGGGATGAAGCGGTATCCCCCGGAGGCGAAGGGTTGGACGCTCGGCATCGGCATTTTCTCCATGGCGGACGCGATGCGGCCGCTCGCATCGGCAATCTACATCGCTGATCGGCGCGCTCGAAGCGTTACGTCGCCCCGCGGTGATGATCCGGCGGATGTCGCCTTAGAATAGACGCGATCTCAAGGTTTGGTGCGGGGCTGTGGTTGCGGCGGCGCGGCGCCGTGGAACCGGGGGCGATCTCAGACGTAGACGCGTTGTGTTCCGGTGCCGGGCGGGGCAAGCTTCCGCAACTGGAAGCGGGGGGATACGACATGACGATCGAGCGGATGCTGACCGAGGAACTGCCCTCCCGGGTGCTGGTCGCGCGCGTCCTGGCGGAAGCCGGCATCGAGTATGTCTTCGGCATCTCCGGCGGGCATACCGGGCGCATCGTTTCCGGGCTGAGCCAGGTGCAGAACCAGGTCCGCATGGTGACCGTGCGCGAGGAATCGCTGGGCGGGGTGATGGCCGAAGTCTACGGCCGGCTGACCCGGCGGCCGGGCGTTCTCCTGGGGCAGGGCCCGTGGGTGCTGGGCAACGGCCTCATCGGCACGCTCGAGGCGCATCTGTCGGGGTCGCCGATGCTGCTCCTCACGGATTTCAGCGATGCGCCGGGCTTCAGCCTGCACGCGCCCTATCAGCAGGCGACCGGCGATTACGGCAGCTGGGATGCGCGGCGCGCCTTTGGCGGCGTCACCAAGCAGGTCATGCAGGCGCAGGACCCGGTGGCCGCGGTGCAGGCGACCCAGCTCGCGATCAAGCACGCCATGGCCGGGCAGCCGGGGCCGGTGGCGGTGCTGTTCAGCCATGACGCGCTCGCCGGCTCGGTGGCGCCCGACTCGCAGCCGGTGCTCTATCCGACCCGCTTCTATCTGCCGCCCGCACCGCCGCCGGCCGAGCGCACTTCCTCGTTGAGCTGCCCCAGGATCCGCGCCGCATCGCCGAGCACGACCATTTCGGCCGGGAAATTCCACGAAGCGTGGCGCGGTTCGATATCGATCTGCACAAAAACCTGGCGGCGCGGATCGA
>DATCQF010000676.1:0-1869 GCA_036569735.1 Allostellaceae bacterium
GGCCGGCACCCGCCGCGAAACGCGCCAGGGCCCAGGCGGCGCCCAGGGTGCCGGCGATCGCGATGCGATGGGTAATCCCCCCTGTCGAGTTAAGGGCGCGCGCCAGGCGCCGCGCGAGATCGGCGGCAAGCACCGCTTCGCCGCCCCACAAATGCGCGCAGCCGGTGATCTCGATCTTGACGCCGTCAACCCCGTCAGGCGCGGTCCAGGGGCTGTAGCGGGTGCACCACTCGGCGAGCCGGTTGAGCGCCGCCGCATCGGCCTCCGGCTCGGCCGCTGCCGTGGCGAGGGTGGGCTGAAATGACAGCGCATCGGCCAACGGCATGCCCGGGGCGAGCCCGGCGGCGGATGCGGCGGGGTTGACCGCGGCAATGAGGCGCCGCCCCCCGGCCGTGATGACGGTGGCGAAAGGCGGTTCGTCAGCCGGCGCGCTGGTGCCGAGGCTCGGCACCGAGCCAAGCCGGCGCAGCCGGTCGATCGGCCAGTTCGGCAGAAAGAGATACATGACCCGTCGCATCGGCGACCTCCACATCCCAGGCACCAGGCGCGCCGCCGCGAACGCGCAGCAGTGCAACCCGCCAGCGCGGCCGGCCGATCCCCGGCTCACCCGCAATCTCGGCCGAAGGCAATGCCGAGACCCGCCAGCGGGTCAGCGCCGCGCTCGGCCGGTCGCGCTCGGCCGCCGCCTCGTCGGCATTGCGCCAGCGCCTGAGGACGAGGGCGGTGACGCCGGAGCGCTCGGCGGCGAGCTGCAGGCGGCGCCCCGCGACCATCGGCAGCCGGCCCAATTCGCCAACCACCGCGGCCAGCCCCGCGGCGGGGCCGGCGCGCAGCCCTTCTTCGACCGCCCATAGAATCTCGTCGTCGCGCGGTGCCGTAACCAGCACGAGCCGGGCGGGGTCGAGCCCATGCATCATGAGGCCGGGACCGTAAAGATCCGGCCGCCTCCGGCACCACAGCACCGGGCTGGTTCCCGTCGCTCTGGAATCCCCCACCTCACCCCGGCCCTCTCCGCCCCCGGGGGCGGAGAGGGGGTTGCTGTGGCGCCCCGATTTGCCCTCTCCGCCCTTCAGGGGGGAGAGGGAGGGGCCCAGCGCGCGGCGATGGGAGGGTGAGGTGGGTGGGGCCCCGAGCCGGGCGAGGATGGCGGCGGCAAAACCGGCGGCGGCGGCGCCGTCTTCCTCGTCGCCGTCCTGCCCCATGATCTCATGCACGGCGCCGAGCGCGAGACCGCCGCCCGGCAAGGCGCAATCGATCGCGGCGACGCCGAACGGCAAGACGCCATGCCGGGCGGGCCGCTCGATCTGGCGGATGCGATCGCGAAGCGCGCTGATGCTGGTCGCGGGGGACATGTTGCCTTTTTGTTCTCATCTTCTTCGATTGTCAATCCACTCCGCTTTTCCGCTAGGATGCGCCCCATGCCCAACGCCATCCCCGACGCCCCGCACCCCGCCCGCTCCGCCCGAGAAACCGATGCGGCGGACATCACCGCCCGTATCCTCCTCGAAACCGAATCGGTGCTGTTTCGGCCAGAGGAGCCGTTCACCTTCACCTCGGGCCTGCGCTCGCCGGTCTACATCGATTGCCGCCGGCTGATTTCGTTCCCGCGCGCCCGGCGCCGGCTGATGGATCTCGCTGCCGAGACGATCGCGCGCCATACCGGGTTCGAATCGCTCGACGCGGTCGCCGGCGGCGAGACCGCCGGCATCCCGTTCGCCGCGTGGATCGCCGACCGGCTGTTCCTGCCGATGCTCTACGTCCGGAAGCAGCCCAAGGGCTTTGGGCGCAACGCCCAGATCGAGGGCGTCATCAACGAGGGCGCGCGCGTGCTGCTGGTCGAGGACCTAGCCAGCGAGGGCACCTCCAAGG
>DATCQF010000677.1:0-2302 GCA_036569735.1 Allostellaceae bacterium
CCCCGCCGGCGGGGCGAGGGGGTGATCGGTGCGCATTTAAACCCCTCGCCCCGCTTGCGGGGAGAGGGAGGGACCCGCGCCGCGGGCGTGGGCGGGTGAGGGGCAACACTGGGCCGAACCCGCGCCGTTGCTGCGCGCCGGGCTCTACTGGCCGGGGCATGCCGTGCCGAGCCTCGCCGACATCGCCGCCCAGTGGCATGGCCCGGGCTGGAGCGCCAAGCCTGCCCCGGCGGAAGCCGGGGGCGGCGTCGTGCCGATCGTCTTCTACCGGGCGCTCGTGCAATCCGGCAACACCGCGCCGGTCGACGCGCTCGTGCAGGCCTTGCTGGCGCGCCGGCTGCGGCCATTACCGGTCTTTGTCCACAGTTTGAAGGAGCCGGAAGCCGCCGCCTTGCTCTCGCAAGCGTTTGCCGCCGATCCGCCGGCGGTCATCCTCAACGCGACCGGGTTTTCGGTGGCGGCTGCGGGCGGGCACGACCCGCTCTTAGGGGATTGCCCGGTGTTGCAGATCGTCTTTGCGGGCGGCGACGAGGAATCGTGGCGCGAGGGCACGCGCGGCCTCGGGCCCCGCGACCTCGCGATGAACGTGGCGCTGCCCGAGATCGACGGCCGCATCCTCAGCCGCGCGGTGTCGTTCAAGGCGCCGCTCGGCCGCGATCCCCTGACCGAGGCCGATCTTGTCGGCTACCGCCCGGTCGCCGACCGGGTCGCCTTTGTCGCCGACCTCGCGCGCAACTGGGCGCGGCTGCGCGCAAAGCCGCCGGCCGAGCGGCGGGTCGCGATCATCCTCGCCAACTACCCGAACCGCGACGGCCGGATCGGCAACGGGGTCGGGCTCGACACGCCGCAATCGGCGATCACGATCCTGCGGGCGCTGCGCGCGGCCGGGTACCGCACCGGCGACATGCCGGAAGACGGCGCGTCGCTGATGGAGCGGCTGCTGTCCGGGCCCACCAACGCGCATCCGCAGGCGCCTGCCGGGGACACCCTGTCCTTCGCTGAATATTCGTTTTTTTTCGGCAGCCTGCCGGCTTCGGTGCAGCACCGCGTGTCCGAGCGTTGGGGCGCCGCCGAGCGCGACCCGTTCTTTCGCCCGGGCCGGGTCGATTGCGGCCGGTTCGCGATCCCCGGCTTCTGGAGCGGCAATGTCGCGGTGCTGATCCAGCCGGCGCGCGGCTACAATATCGATCCGAAAGCGACCTATCACGACCCGGCACTGGTGCCGCCGCCTTCGTATTTCGCGGCCTATGCCTGGCTCGTCGAGTGCTTTCGCGCCGACGCGGTCATCGACCTCGGCAAGCACGGCACGCTGGAATGGCTGCCCGGGAAGGCGCTGGCGCTGTCGTCGGAGTGTTTCCCGGAGGCGGTGCTCGGGCCACTCCCGCATCTCTATCCGTTCATCGTCAACGACCCGGGCGAGGGCAGCCAGGCCAAGCGCCGCTCGCAGGCGGTCATCGTCGACCACCTGACCCCGCCCTTGACGCGCGCCGGAAGCTATGGCCCGCAGGCCGAACTGGAGCGTCTGATCGACGAATATTACGACGCCGTGCGCGGCGACCCGCGCCGCATTGCACCGCTCGCCGCCGAGATTTTGGAGCGCGCCCGGGCCGCCGGGATCGACAAGGATTGCGGCATCGCCGCCGCCGAGGACCCGACCCGCGCGCTGCAGAAGCTCGACGGATTTCTGTGCGAGCTGAAGGAACTGCAGATCCGCGACGGGCTGCATGTCTTCGGGCAGAGCCCCGAAGCCGAGCTTCTCGATGCGCTCATCGTCGCCTTCGCCCGGGCCCGGCGTGGGTTAGGCGCGGACAACGAATCCTTACTGCGCGCGCTCGCCGCCGACCTCGATCTTGGCGCCGATCCGCTGATGCTCGATCTCGCCGATCCGTGGACCGGCCCAAGGCCGGCGGTGCTGGCCGGCGGCTACGATAGCCCCTCGCCCGCACCGCGGGAGAGGGTGCCCGAGGGCGATAGCCCGACGGCGGGTGAGGGTGTCGCCGCCGAAAGACCCTCACCCTCCCAGCGCTGCGCGCCGGGTCCCTCCCTCTCCCGCAATGCGGGAGAGGGGTCAAGCTGGCGGACGGCCGGCGATACGGTCGAGCGCCTCGAAGACCTGGCGCTGCGCCTCGTCTCCGGCACCGCCCGGCCCGAGCCGGAATGGCACAGGGCGCGCGCGGTGCTCGGCTGGATCGAACAGACTTTGCGCCCGGCGGTCGCGTCGTGCGGCGCGGCGGAAATCGCCGGAATCCTGGCCGGGCTCGACGGGCGGGCGGTGGCGCCGGGTCCGAGCGGGGCGCCGAGC
>DATCQF010000678.1:0-7283 GCA_036569735.1 Allostellaceae bacterium
TCCATGCGCAGGACCGAAGAGCCGCCGGAGGTTTTATTTCGCAATACGGCGACCGCCGCCGTCGACGTCAGAAAGAGGCTGTAGTTGCTGCCGCGCGACAGGAAGTCTACCTGCGCGTCGGTTTGGCCGCGGTTGGCCTCAAAGCTCATCGGCAGCTTGCCGTAGGCCTCGGTGAGCCGGGCACGAGACGCGTCGTCGGGTACGGAAGTGCCTGGGCGAGGCGCTTCGGAAACGCTCGCTCCGGGGTCCGGGTTTGGCGTCGCTGTGCTGCTCTCGCCGTAAGCCGGGAAAGTCGCCCAGTTTGCCAGAAGGGACGAAAGTGCCAGGGCGGGTATAACGGCAAAACCTCGCCGCAACACCACCGCGATCCCACCGGAGTGGGCCAATTGCCAAAAGTTCATCGCTTTCCTCCCCAAGGTTCGCCGATCTGGGCGCGTAACGCCTGTCGAGTTTGATCTCGTAAAGTTCGGATCAAATTATAGGGTGAAGTATCGCATCCGCGCAATGCAGGAACCATTGGTTATATATAATGAGTCTGTCGTCCGTGAGGCGGCGGCTTTTCTACATATTGTATTTTCGACGCTGCGCGGGCGGCTCAATCAAAACCGCATAACCTCATTCCGAAAAGCCTTTTGAAGTCATCTAAAAATCTCTACCGCGCTCCCAAAAATATATCCCGCCCGCGCACCCGCGGTTCCCTTGCTTCCGTACCCCGCGCCAGGCCGCGCAAATACATGTATCGCGCGCCGTTACTTGCCGGCCGGACGCCACAAGATGTTGATCGCGGCTGCTCATCGAGCCGACGCTCCAAGTATCGCCTGCACGTCGCCGAGTGTGACCATCAGCGTCATGGGGTCGAGCGGCGACGGCTCGAAGCCGAGGGCCAGATAGAAGGATTTGGCTTCTTCCGAGATGGCGTGAACGACGATGCCACGAATGCCGATGCTGTCGGCGGCGTGGGCGATGCGTGCGGCGCAGTCGCGATACAGGGCGCGACCCAACCCACTTCCCTGCCAGGCGCGATCTATCGCGAGACGGGCGAGCAGGGCGACCGGGATAGGGTCGGGCATATTGCGCCGGAACCGGCCGAGCGCGCCGCCGAGGCTGATCGCCCCGGAGGCGACGGCGTAATAGGCGATAACGCGGCGGCCTTCCGCGACGACGAAAGTGCGGGTGGCGCCGCTGGCCTGGTTGCCATGCGCGCGGCGCTTCAGCCAGTCATCGAGCGAAGCAACCCCAGAGGAGAATTCAGCCAGATCGTGCGCATCGGCAAGCGGCTCCGGTGCGGAGAGCGGCACGCCTACTCCCAGGGGACGGGAGACTGAAGCGCGCGCCGCAGCTTCTCATTGGGATGCGGCGGCTCGTCGAGACGCGCCCGGAATGCGTCGAAGGCTTCGGGACCGACGACAAACAGGGTGCGGTCCAAGAGCGCGTCCTCGGCCGCGCGGCGGGCGGCTTCGAGCACGAAGTCCGTTCTGGTCTTGCCGGTGAGCTTGGCCGCGCGGTCAATCAGCCCTCGATCCTCCGGCTTGATGCGAAGATTGAGGGTGTCGCGACGTGCGGTCGGCTTGGTGTTTGGCATGGGAACCTCCATCAAACACACCATAACACACGTAACGCTGGCGTCATTACACCCGGCGGGAGACGCCCTCGGCGGTCTTCTTGATGCTCAGGCGAAGGCGCGCAGGCGGCGGGTGGTCTCCTCGGCGAGCCTCAGGACCAGTTCGGCGGCGTTGGTGTCTTTCGCCAGCGCGGCCGATTGGCCGGAGAGGAGGACCGCCCAGTCCCGGTCGCCGGCCGCTCCGAGCGGCCAGGTCAGGTTGAGCTGCGCCGGGATCGGCAGCGGCTTCAGCCCCGATTGGACGAGATCGTCGACCAGCTTGTTCCTGATGTAGCGCGCCGGCCGGCCGCTGATCAGATCGGTGACCACCGTGCATGAATCGTCCGCCTCGGCGAGGGCGGCGCGATGCGCGTCAAACATGCTCGCTTCGTCGCAGCGCATGAAGGCGGTGCCCATCTGCACGGCGCTGGCGCCGAGCACAAAGGCCGCCGCCGCGGTGCGGCCGTCGGCGATCCCCCCGGCGGCGATGACCGGAACCTTGACCGCGTCGACGACCTGCGGCAGCAGCGCGAAGAGGCCCGGCTGCATCGCGATGTCGACCCCGGAGAATGTCGCGCGATGCCCGCCGGCTTCGGTGCCCTGGGCGATGACCGCGTCGACGCCGCGCCGCTCCAGGATGCGCGCCTCCGCCACCGTCGTCGCGCTCGACAGGATGAAGATGCCGGCCGACTTGATCGCCTCGACGACCCCGGGCTCGGGCAGGCCGAAGTGAAAGCTGACGACCTCGGGCTTCATGTCGAGCAGCATCGCGACGTGTTCGGGGCTGACCTCGCTCGCCACGCCCTGCGGCTCCGGCACCGGCCCCAGCCCCTTGGCGTCGTAGAGCGATTGCAGGTGCCGCCGCATCGCCTCGCTGATCTCAGGCGCGCAGGCGGGGTCCGGCCACAGCGGATAGTTGACGTTGAGACTGCCGGGGCTCTGCTGGCGAAAGCCGGCGATGCGGCGCCCCGCGTCTTCCGCCGAGAGGCCCCACATGCCGATGCCGCCAAGCCCGCCGGCGTTGCTGACGGCAGCGGCCATCGCCGGGGTTGTTATGATGCCCATCGGCGCCTGGAAGATCGGAAACTTGAGCTTCAGCCGTTCGGTGAGGGGATTTGAGGACCACATGTCGGATCAACTCCTTGACGCGAGGATGCTCAGGCGAAAGCGCGCAGCCGCCGCGTCGTTTCTTGCGTGAGCCGCTCCATCAGCGCCGCCGCATTCCGGTCTTTCGACAGGGCGGCCGATTGTCCGGAGGTCAGAGCCGTCCATTCGCGGTCTCCGGAGCCGCCGAGCGGCGCGGTCAAGCTCTGTTGCGCCGGGACCGGCAGGGGTTTGAGCCCAGACGCGACAAGATCGTCGATCATCTTGTTTCGGATATAGCGGCACGGCCGGCCGCTGATCAGATCGGTGACCACGGTAGAGGCATCGTCCGCCTCGGAGAGCGCGGCGCGGTGCTGATCGCGCAAATCCGCTTCCTCGCAATGCAGGAAGGCCGTCCCGAGCTGTACGGCGCTGGCTCCGAGCATGAACGCCGCCGCCGCGGTACGCCCGTCGGCCACCCCGCCGGCGGCAATCACCGGAACCCCGACCGCGTCGACAATCTGCGGCAGCAGCGAGAAGAGCCCGGGCTGCATGCCGACATCCACCCCGGTGAAGGTAGCGCGATGTCCTCCGGCTTCGGTGCCTTGCGCGATGATCGCGTCAACCCCGCTTTTTTCGAGGAGCCGCGCTTCGGCGACGGTCGTTGCACTCGAAATGATGAAAATTCCCGCGGCCTTCAGCGCCTCGATCACCTCGGGCTCGGGCAAGCCGAAGTGAAAGCTCACGACCTCCGGTTTGGTTTCCAGGAGCAGTGCGACGTGCTCCGGGCCGACATCGGTGACTTCCCCTTGCGGCAGCGGCACCGTGCCCAAACCGTGGGCGTCGTAACGCGACTGCAGGTGCCGCCGCATCGCCTCGCCGATCTCGGGCGCGCAGCGCGGATCGGGCCAAATCGGATAATTGACGTTAAGGCTGCCGCCGCTTTGCTGGCGAAATCCGGCGATCCGGCGCGCCGCCTGTTCGGCGGTGCGGCCCCACATGCCGAGCCCGCCAAGCCCGCCCGCATTGGTGACCGCGGCGGCCAGCGCCGGCGTGCTCGTACTCCCCATCGGCGCCTGGATTATCGGAAACTTGAGCTTCAGTCTTTCGGTGAGCGGGTTCGAAGGCCACATGCTTTCATTCCTCAAACAACGTCCGCGGCCCCTACCATGGTCTCACCCGGCGTCTTCGGGCCGGATAGCGCCAGCCAGGCTCGAACGCTGCGACTTGCCCTGGATCGAGCCACTGGTAACAGGCGGAGCCGGGCCGGGCCGCGCCGCCGCCGCTGCCGTTTCCTGCCGTCCCTAGCGTTGCCCCGGCACCGCGAGCGTTGCGCTTTTCGCTATCGCTTGATCCATTTCCTCGGGCGTCACCAGCGGCGTCATCGTGATGTGGACTGAACCGGCGCCACTCGCCGCAACGGAAACCGCCACGGCTGTAGCGTTATCGGGATAATCCGCAATCGCGACCGCATCATATTGACCAAATGCAAAATAAAAGGCCTCGATCTTCCCGCCGGCCGACTCCGCAAGTTTCCTGACCGCGTCGCGTACCCCGGTACCTTTCGCCTTGGTCAGGACGTCGCGGATACCCTCTTTGCTCATTGCCGCTTGAACGAGATATTTGGGCATCGCTCTACCTCCCCGAATAACCGGCGTCTGCGCGCCAGCGCGGGGCCAACCATAGGCCTGCGGCGTGACAGCCTCAAGCGATGCCTCGCGCCGCTAGACGGGTGGCGATCACATCGCCGGACAGGAAAGCGCCCCCGATCGGGGGCGCTTCTTTGTCGGCAGCTGCTCCCCGCAAGCGGGCGGGCAGAGTTACCGGGATCAGGCGTGGTTGGCCTTGTAGTAGGTGTTGCGCAGGACGCGGCCGGGGAGCGCGCCGGTGTGCTTTTTGTCCTCGAGCAGCACCTGGCCGTTGACGATCGTGTGGGAGACGCCCTCCGAGGTTTCCTTGATGCGCCAGCCGCCGGCCGGGAAGTCGTGGACGACCTCCTCCTTGCCGCATTTCACGGTGTCGGGGTCGAAGATCACGATGTCGGCCGCCATCCCCGGACGCAGCAACCCGCGGTCGTAGAGCCCGAAGGTCGAGGCCGAGTCGAAGGTGAGGCGGCGCACCGCCTGTTCCAGGGTCATGACGTGCTTCTCGCGCACCCATTCGCCGAGGAGCCTCGTCAGGTAGCCGTAGCCGCCGTGGAACTGGACATGCGCCCCGCCGTCGCCAAGCCCGATCACGGCGTTGGGGTGGGTCAGGATCTTGGTCAGCGCCGCGTCGTCGATATTGTTCTCGGCCTGCAGGAAGCGAGTTTCGAGCTTTTCCTCGACGACGAGGTCGAGGAACGCGTCGATGACCCGCTTGCCCTGCGCCTCGGCGATCTCGCCGATCGACTTGAACTGCATCCACTTGTTCTTGTCGAGCACGGGCTCGTTGACCCACATGTATTTCCACCAGGTCGACGAGATGCCGACCGCGCTGTCGGGCTTGTTGACCACCGCCTCCTCGTGCAGCTTGGCGCGGATTTCGGGGTCGGCGTAGAGCCGCAGTTTCTCCTCGTTCGACATGAGGAGGATCGGGTGCCAGGTCGGCAGGCCGCGGAACGCCTGGCTGTTCTTCATCGTGAAGTCCTGGGTCACCCGGTTCGGGCTGCACATCGGATAGGCGCGGATGCCCAAGGCGGCGGTCTCCTCGATCCGCGCCATGTGCTCCTTCCACTCGTTGGGACGGCGCATGGTGTGCGACAGGCTGTTGTAGACGACGGTGCGGCCGGTCGCCTCGGCGAGGCGCCGCATCATGCCGTCCTTCAGTTCGACATACTGGCCGCCGCCGGCCTGGATCGTCCCGGTGCTCAATTCGCGCAGCACATCCGAGATCGCGAAGATTTCCTTCTCGTCGGCCCACAGCGCCGGGATGTGCACGCCCTGCGGATCGAAATGGCCCTTCTCGCGCGATACCGAGAGGCCGAGGGCGCCGGCCTGCATACCGTCACGCACGACCTCCTGCATCGCCTTTATCTGCGCGTCGGTGGCGCCCGGCTTCTGGCAGTCGTCGCCCATCACATAGTGGCGCACCGCCGAGTGGCCGATCAGATTGCCGACATTGATGCCGAGGTGGTTGTCGAGGTGCTCCATGTATTGCGGCACCGTCTCCCAATCGAACTCGACGGTCTTCAGCACCTCCATCGGAATGGCTTCGACATAGCTGAGGAACTCGGCGAGGCGCCCCTCGGTGCCGCGGCGCACCGGCGCCAGCGAAAGGGAGCAGTTGCCGAAGATGACGCTGGTCGCGCCGTGCTCGGGCGAGAACGTGCACAGCGGGTCCCAGGTGACCTGCGCGTCGTAATGGCAGTGATTGTCGATAAAGCCGGGGGCGACGGCGCGTCCCGCCGCATCGATGGTCTTCGATGCCGGGCCGGACAATTTGCCGATCTCGACGATCTTGCCGTCCTTGACCCCGACATCGCCGCGGAACGCCGGCAACCCCGAGCCGTCGACAACGAGGCCGTTCTTGATCAAGAGGTCATACGCCATCAGGTTTCTCCCTCGGCCCGGATCGCCCGCAATGGCGGCCGGCTCTGGCGTCACTCTAGCACGGCGCCGCGACGCGACGCGCGCTTTCGCCGCATGGGTCGCGCCGGAGCCATGCAAGTTGCGCGGCGGCGCCGGCCCGGTCAGGGCACGGCGGACGCGAAAATGCCGGTCACGATGGCGTCGTCGCCGATGCCGGCGCGGGCCGCATAGGGCTGCTGCGCGCCCGATCTCGTGAGGCCATACATCGCCTCGATCGTGCGCAGCAGGTTGACGTGGGTGAACGGGGTGCTTTCCGCGTAACCCGCTTTGACGCGGGCGCCGGCGATGACCGTCGCGATGCGGTTCTGCGCGACCCGGCGCGCCGGATCGCCATCCCCGGCGACCGCGGGATCGGTCAGGCCCCGATAGTTGGTCGTATTCGCATTCTCGTCGAAGGTGACGATCAGGAGGCTGTTATGGGTCCGGGCCCACTGGTAGTAGCCATCGAGGTTCTGCGCCAGCCAGCGATCTCCCGCGACAATGCTGTCAGCCGGCGCGCCGTTGTGCATGTCGTGCTCGAGGTCCGGGATGACAAAGGCGACGGTCGGCAGGCGGTCATAATCCGACGGAAAATCGGCGAAGCGCAGGTTCGAGGTCGTGTCCGGCGTGGCGCCTTTCGGCATATCGGCAAAGCTGATCCACGGCACGTGCTTGCGCCCGTAAACGCAGCGGCCGCAGCCCGGCGGGAAGCTGTCGATTTCGGAGCCGATCGCCGGCAGGGATTGCGCATACCCCTTGAACGATTTCCCGGTCGCGATCAGCGCCGCGCCGAGATTGGAACCGGTGAATTTGGCGGCCGGCACCCGGTCGTTGAACCCGATTTTCTGATTGTCCCCCGAGAACAGCCAGAAGTAATTGCCCTCGCTATTGTGCTCCTCGCCAAACATCCGGGTCAGGATCGCGCCTTCGCCGGCCAATCGGTTGATGTAGGGCGCGGCGCTGTTGCCGATGATCTGCTCGTAGTCCTTGTTCTCCTCGATCACGACGACGATGTGATCGTACACCGGCAGCCCCGGCGGCCAGGCTGGAGC
>DATCQF010000679.1:0-2942 GCA_036569735.1 Allostellaceae bacterium
GCGCCGTGCTGGTGGTGTGGGGCGCGGTTACCCTGGCCATGGCGGCATGAGGGTTATATCCGCTAACATCGGCGCAAGCCGATCGGCCAGGGAGGACAGCCATGCCCGTTGCAAACATCCGCGGCGTCGACATCAATTACGAGATCCTCGGCGATCGCGGGCCGTTCGTGGCGCTGCAGCCCGGCGGGCGGCGCGGCCTCGTCGGGGTGAAGTCGCTCGGCGCCAAGCTCGCCGAGGCCGGCAATCGCGTCATCGTCTATGACCGGCGCAATTGCGGGGCCTCCGGCATCGCCATCGAGGGCGAGTCGGAGAACGATTTGTGGGCCGAGGATCTGCACGAACTGTTGGCCCGGCTCGATGCGTTGCCGGCCACTATCGGCGGCAGCTCGTCGGGGTGCCGGCTGGCGATGATCCTCGCCTTGCGCCGGCCCGAGGATGTCCGCGGCCTCCTCCTGTGGCGGGTGACCGGCGGCGCCTATGCCGCCGAGCGGCTGACCAACCAGTATTACACCTCGCATATCGAGGCGGCGCAGCGGGGCGGCATGGCGGCGGTCTGCGCAATGGAGCACTGGAACGAGATGACCCGCGCCAACCCGGCCAGCCGCGCCAGGCTGATGGCGATGGACCCGCAGGATTTCATCGCCCGCATGACCCTGTGGCGGCGCAGCTTCGCTTCCGGCGCCGATCATCCGGTGATCGGGCTAAGCCCGGCCGAGCTGCGCAGGATGACGATGCCGGCCTGCATCGCTCCCGGCTGCGACCCGGTGCATCCGCGCGTTGCCGGACAGGCGGCGCATCGGCTTATGCCGAACGCCGAATACCATCAGGTCGTGACCGACGACCATGCCGACCTCGACGCCGCCTTCGCCGATTGGGACCGGAAGGAAGGATTGTTGGCGGCCACGTTCATCGACTTTCTGCGCCGCCAGCAAAGGCGCGCCTAGCGGGACCGATACGGTGCGACGTTCGGTGTCGGCCGACCCCCGTTGACATCGGTAAGTAAGCGCTTACTTTCGTCGCCATGGCGCTAACCAGGCTGGATAGCGACGAGCGCCGCAAGGCGATCGTCGCGGCGGCGGTGCCGCTTTTCGCGCGCAACGGCTTTGCCGGCACGACGACGCGCGAGCTCGCCGAGGCCGCCGGCATCTCCGAGGCCCTCTTGTTCCGGCATTTCCCGAGTAAGCAGCTGCTCTACCGGGAAATCCTGCGGCTCGGCTGCGAGGGCGATCCGGCGCTCGAAAAGCTCGCCACCTTGCAGCCCTCGACGGCGACCTTGGTGTGCATGGTCCGCTTCATGGTCCGGCGGTTTCTCTTGGGGGGCGACGCCGAGCGCGCCGAGCTCGACCCGCGGCTGCGCCTCTTGCTGCACAGCTTTCTCGAAGACGGCGATTACGCGCGCGAAGGGTTCGAAACGGTGTCCGACCGGGTGGTTCCGCTGTTCGAAGCCTCGCTTCAGGCCGCGATCGCCGCGGGTGACGCGGTCCCGCGGCGGGGCGCACCGGCCAACCGGTTCTGGTTCGCCCATCATGTCGCGGCGATGATGGCGCTTGCCAGCTTGCCCGGACCGAGCTGCATGCCTTACGAAGGCCCGCTCGACGACATCGTCGACGAGGCGGTTTCCTTCATCCTGCGGGGAATTGGCATGACCGATGCCGCAATCGCATCCGGCGGCGAGCCGGCGCTGCAATCGGCCGCGGATTAGCCGGGGGAAGTCATGGACGGCGATCTCAACCCTCTCCTCTCGGCCGATGCCGATACCGCCGACGCGGTGGCGCGCGAGCGCAGCGGCGCGGCGCGCCGGCCGAAGACGCTGCGCTGGCTGCTGATCGTCGGCGTGATCCTGGCGCTGGTGCTGGGCGGGTTTTACGGGTTCAACCGCTACCGCGCGCAGGCGATCGCGAGTTTTTTCGCGAACAACAAGCCGCCGCCGGCGCAGATCGCCGCGGTGACCGCGACCACGGCAACGGTGCCGCGGTTCGCCACCGGAATCGGGTCGCTCGCCGCGGTCCATCAGGTGACGATCACCCCGGAAATCGGCGGCCTCGCGACCGCGATCCTGTTCGAGCCGGGCGCCACGGTCAAAGCCGGCGCCCCGCTGGTGCAGCTCAACGACGCCCCCGACCGCGGCGATCTGGCCAATTATGAAGCGCAGGCACGCTTGGCGGCGGTGTCATTGGAGCGCGCCAAGCTGCTGGCGCAGCGGCAGGCCGGGCCGCAGCAGACGGTCGATCAGGCGCAATCGCAGCTCGATCAGGCGCGTGCCCAGATCATCAAGACCCAGGCAATCATCGCGCAGAAACTGATCCGCGCGCCGTTCGCCGGCCGTCTCGGGGTGCGCCAGATCGATCTGGGTCAGTATCTGAGCCAGGGCACGGCGATCGTGACCCTGACCGAATTGGACGAGCTCTACGTCAATTTCACGCTGCCTTCGACGATGCGCGCCGCGATCGTGCTCGGGCAAACCGTCAACATCACCGCCGATGCGTTCCCCGGCCGCGCGTTCACCGCGAGGATCACCACGCTGGAGCCGCAGATCCGCGCCGATACCCGCACGATGATGGTCCAGGCGACCATGGCGAACCCGGATGAGGCGCTGCTGCCCGGTATGTTCGTCAACGCGGCGGTGGTGCTGCCGGCCGAGCGGGACCAGGTGGTCCTGCCCGAGACCGCGGTCGACTACACGCTCTACGGCGACAGCGTCTATGTGGTCCGCGAGGACGGCACGGATGCCGCCGGCAAGGCGGTGGCCAAGGCGTTTCGCACCCCGGTCAAGACCGGCACGCGTTGGGAGGGCAAGGTGGCGATCCTCTCCGGGGTCGACCCGGGCGCCCTGGTCGTCGCCGCCGGCCAGATCAAGCTGCAAAACGGCGCACCGGTCATCGTCACCGGCAATCCGCCGCCGCAGGCTCCGACAAATCCAACGCCGCAGTAAGAATAACTAC
>DATCQF010000680.1:0-1707 GCA_036569735.1 Allostellaceae bacterium
GCCCTGACAGGCGGTGAACACGCTGTAGACCAGGATGCTGACCGCCAAGGTGCGCACCCGGCCGATATAATCGGCGACGATGCCGAACATGAAGCCGCCGAAGGCCCACCCCAGGAGCCCCGCCATGCTCAAGAGGCCGCCGACCCGGCCGATATCGGCCATCGACGGATTGCCGCCCAAAAGCTCGGTCAGAGCCGGCCGCAGCACGATCGAAAACAGGCCGAAATCGGTCGCATCGAGCGCCCAGCCGGCCCACACGACGAGAAAGACCGTCCACTGATAGCGGGTCAGGCCGCGCGGGAAGCCGAGGCTCGCATCGGCCGCACTGATGCCTTCCATGTCGTTTCCCCCTCATTGTGTTGACGCGGTCGCGCCTTTGCGGCACCGGGTTGCGCCGGCGCGCTACGATAGATCGCCGCCGCGCTCGCTGTCCATCGCGCAAGCCGGGCGCGCAGCGGGGCCAGCAATTGCCCAATGAAGCCCTAAGTCCTTGGAATTACGCATCTCCGCCGCAGCATCCCGGAGGCTGGCGGTGGTTGCGCGGGGCAACCAACTGTGTTACGAACCGCGCGGATTTCGCGGGGCCCGGCGGCCCCGGCTGCGTTGTCGCGCCGAGATCCCCCACAACAACGAGTTGTCGCGACCGTCCTCCCGCCGGCGCGCTGATTGGGGACCCTGTTCCATTGGCTTCCGAGACGACAGGCACCTCCGGCCTGGCTGAACGATATGCCGCCGCGCTGTTCGATCTGGCCGACCAGCGCCACGAGCTCGATCCCGTCGCCGGCGACCTGCGCGAATTGCGCGCGATGCTGCTGGACAGCGGCGACCTCATGCGATTGCTGCGCAGCCCGGTGCTGTCTCGCGCCGAGCAGGGGAAGGCGGTGGCCGCCCTCGCCGAACGCGCCGGGTTGTCGGGCCTGACCCGCGATTTCCTCGGGGTGGTGGCGCGCAACCGGCGGCTTTTTGCGGTGCCGGCGATGATCGAGGCCTACCTCCGGAACCTCGCCGAGCGGCGCGGCGAGGTCACCGCCGAGATTACCGTCGCCCAGCCGCTCGACGAGGCGCGCCACGCCGCGCTCCTCGAGCAGCTGCGCCGCGTGATCGGGACCCGGGTCGTCGTCGACATCCGGGTCGATCCCCGCCTTCTCGGCGGGATGATCGTCAAGATCGGCTCGCGCATGGTCGACGCCTCGTTGAACAGCCGGTTGCAGCGCATGCGGCTGGCGATGACCGGTATCGGGTAAAGAAGGAAAAAACATGGAAATCCGTGCGGCGGAAATTTCGGCGATTCTGAAGCAGCAGATCGCCGGGTTCGGCAGCGAAGCCGATATCGCCGAGGTCGGCCAGGTGCTCTCGGTCGGCGACGGCATCGCCCGGGTCTATGGGCTCGACAAGGTCCAGGCCGGCGAGATGGTCGAGTTCCCCAACGGGATGAAGGGCATGGCCCTCAATCTCGAAACCGACAATGTCGGCGTCGTGATCTTCGGCGAGGACAGCGGGATTCGCGAGGGCGACACGGTGAAGCGCACCGGCGCCATCGTCGACGTGCCGGTCGGCCGCGGCCTCCTGGGGCGGGTCGTCGACGGGCTCGGCAACCCGATCGACGGCAAGGGCCCCTTGACCGACGTCACCCGCACGCGGGTCGAGGTCAAGGCGCCCGGCATCATCCCGCGGCGCTCGGTGCACGAGCCGGTGCAGACCGGGTTG
>DATCQF010000681.1:0-4217 GCA_036569735.1 Allostellaceae bacterium
GGCTACATGGTCTTCGATACCTTGTTCGCGCTGGACAAGGATCTCCAGCCGCAGCCGCAGATGGTCGATCGCTGGACCGTCAGCGAGGACAAGCTGAGCTACAGTTTTACGCTGCGCGACGGGCTCAAATGGCATGACGGCCAGGCGGTGCGCGCCGCCGATTGCGTTGCCTCAATCCTGCGCTGGGCGAAGCGCGACCAGTTCGGCCAGAAGATGATGGAGGCGGTCGCCGCGATCGCCGCCAAGGACGACAAGAATTTCACGATCACGCTGAAGGCGCCGTTTCCGCTGTTGATCAGCGCGCTCGGCAAATTGTCGAGCAACGTGCCGTTCATGATGCCGGAGCGGCTGGCCAAGACCGATGCCTTCGAGCAGGTGACCGAAGCAATCGGCTCGGGGCCGTTCAAATTCGTCAAGGAGGAATGGGTCCCGGGCAGCAAGGCGGTGTTCGTCAAGAACCCCGACTATGTTCCCCGCAAGGAGCCGCCGAGTCTCGCGGCCGGCGGCAAGGTGGTCAAAGTCGACCGGGTCGAGTGGCTCTACATCCCCGATGTCGCGACCGCGGCAGCGGCGCTCAACGCCGGTGAGGTTGATTGGTACGAGAACCCACCCGCCGATATCCTGCCGGTCTTTGCCGCCAACAAGGACGTCGTGGTCGCCACGACCGACCCGCTCGGCAATATGGGCGTCCTGCGCTTCAACCACCTGCTGCCGCCGTTCGACAATGTGAAGATGCGCGAGGCGGTGCTCAACCTGATCGACCAGAAGGACTACATGCGCGCCGTCGCCGGCGACGAGAAATACTGGAAGGTGTGCGGCGCGATCTTTATCTGCGGCGGCACGCCGTTTGAAACCACGGCCGGCGCCGATGTGCTGCTCAAGGGGCCGAACCTCGAGAAGGCCAAGGCGCTGATCAAGGAGGCCGGATACAAGGGCGAGCGCATCGTTCTATTATCGGCGACCGATCAGTCGATCGTCCAAAACCAGGCGCTGGTGACGAAGGAGCGGCTTGGCGCCGCCGGGCTCAACATCGATCTGCAGGCCAACGATTGGGGGACCCTGATCACGCGCCGCGCCTCGAAGGAGCCGATCGACAAGGGCGGCTGGAACCTGTTCCACACCTGGACCGCGGCGCCCGACATGCTGTCGCCGGCGCTCAATATCCCGCTGCGCGCCAATGGCGACAAGGCATGGTTCGGCTGGCCGACCGACGCCAAGCTCGAGGCGCTGATCGACACCTGGTTCAAGGCGTCCGACCCGGCGGCCCAGAAAAAGCTCGCCGAGGAAATCCAGGTCGAGGTCTATACCGGCGGCATCCCCTACATACCGACCGGGCAGTTCCTGATCCCGACCGCCTATCGCAAGAACCTCGACGGCATCATCATCGCCCCGGTCGTCTTCCTGTGGAACGTCGAGAAGAAGTGACAGCGGCGCCAGGGGCGCCGCTGCCATCGCGGCGCAAGCCGGGGCCCATCGACCCCGCCGCTACTGCGGTTGAAGCATGGGTCCCGGCCTTCGCCGGGACGAACATCGGCTGACGCCGATGTTCGCCTATATCGTCCGGCGCGTTCTGGCGACGATCCCGGTGATGGCGGTGGTCGCCATCTTTGTCTTCGCGCTGTTGTACCTGAGCCCCGGCGACCCGGCGGCGATCATCGCCGGCGATACCGCGACGGTCGACGACATCGCCCGCATCCGCGCCCATCTCGGCCTCGACCAGCCGGTCCATATCCAGTTCGCCGAGTGGGTGTGGCGCCTGTTGCAGGGCGATCTCGGCATCTCGATCTTCACCAACCTGCCGGTCACGAAGCTGATCCAGCAGCGCATCGAACCGACACTCGCGCTGACCATCACGACCCTGATCATCTCGGTTCTGGCGGCGATCCCGATGGGAGTTCTCGCTGCCTGGCGCGCCGGGTCGTGGGTCGACCGGGTGGTCATGGTGTTCGCGGTGCTCGGCTTTTCGGTGCCGGTCTTCGTGCTGGCCTACATCCTCATCTACATTTTCGCGATTTGGGCCAACCTCCTGCCGGTGCAGGGCTATGTCAGCATCACGGTCGGATTCTGGCCGTTTCTGTCGCACCTTATCCTGCCGAGCGTGGCGCTCGGGATGATCTATGCCGCGCTGATCGCCCGCATTACCCGCGCGAGCATGCTCGACGTCCTGGCGCAGGACTACATCCGCACCGCCCAGGCCAAGGGGCTCGGCAACCAGCAGGTGCTGATCGGACATGCGCTGAAGAATGCCGCCGTGCCGATCGTGACGATCATCGGGATCGGCGTGGCGCTGTTGATCTCGGGCGTTGTCGTGACCGAGACGGTGTTCGCGATCCCCGGCCTCGGGCGGCTTACGGTCGACGCGATCCTGCGCCGCGACTATCCGATCATCCAGGGCATCATCCTGATTTTCTCGGCCGCCTATGTGCTGGTCAACCTGCTGGTCGATCTGAGCTATACGCTGCTCGACCCGCGCATCCGGTATTAGGGCGCAGGGCATGGCCGTCGTCCAAGGCGATCTCAGCGTTCCGGTTCCGCAGCGCCAGAGCCGCTTGTGGCGCCATGTGCGCCGCCATCCGACGATCGTCATCGGCGGCGTGCTCTTGGCGATCATGCTGGCGATGGCGGTGTTCGCGCCCTGGCTTGGCACCGTCGATCCGCAGGCCCTGGCGCCGGTACGGCGGCTTAAATGGCCGTCGGCGACATATTGGTTCGGCACCGACATGCTCGGCCGCGACGTCTACAGCCGCACCATTTACGGCGCCCGCGTGTCGCTTGCGGTTGGCATCAGCGTCGCGCTGTTCAGCACCGCGCTCGGCCTCGCGATCGGCGTTGTGACCGGGTTCACCCGCTGGGTCGATGCGGTGGTGATGCGGATCATGGACGGGCTGATGTCGATCCCCTCGGTCTTGATCGCGATCGCGCTGATGGCGCTCACTCGCGCCAGTCTCCAAAACGTCATCTTCGCGATCACCGTCGCCGAGGTGCCGCGGGTGACCCGTCTGGTGCGCGGCGTCGTTCTTACGCTGCGCGAGCAGCCCTATGTCGAGGCGGCGATTGCCAGCGGCACCGGCTTTTTCCGCATCCTGTGGCGCCACATCGTTCCGAACACTCTGGCGCCGCTGCTGGTCCAGGGCAGCTATATCGCCGCCTCGGCGATGATCACCGAGGCGATCCTGTCGTTCATCGGCGCCGGCACCCCGCCCAATGTCCCGAGCTGGGGCAACATCATGGCCGAGGGGCGCAGCCTGTTCCAGGTCGCCTATTACATCGTCTTGTTCCCCGGGCTGATGCTGTCGGTGACCGTGCTGGCGATCAACCTGCTCGGCGACGGCCTGCGCGACGCGCTCGACCCGCGTCTCGCGCGGCGGCTGTGAGCCGGGTGATGGCGGCGATCACCGTACCCGTCGCCGCGACCCCGCCGCCGGCGCCGCAAGCCGCGCCGCGGCCGCTCCTCGAGGTCGTGGACCTGAAGACCTGGTTCTTCACGCGCGACGGCATCGTGCGGGCGGTGGACGGCGTCTCGTTTCACGTGATGCCGGGCGAGACATTGGCGATTGTCGGCGAGTCGGGGTGCGGCAAGAGCGTCACCGCGCTGTCGGTGCTGCGCCTCGTGCCGGCGCCGCCCGGGCGCATCGTGTCGGGCGCGATCCGCTTCGCCGGGCGCAACCTGCTCGAACTGGACGACGGCGCGATGCGCGACGTGCGCGGCAACGACATCTCGATGATCTTCCAGGAGCCGATGACCTCCTTGAACCCGGTGCTGACGATCGGCCGGCAGATCGGCGAGACCCTGACCCGGCACCAGGGGCTCGGGCGCGGCGAGGCGCTCGCCAAGGCTGTCGACATGCTGCGCATCGTGCACATTCCCGAGGCCGAGCGGCGCATCGAGCAATACCCGCACCAATTGTCGGGCGGCATGCGGCAGCGGGTGATGATCGCGATGGCGCTCGCCTGCAACCCGAAGCTGTTGATCGCCGACGAGCCGACAACCGCGCTCGACGTGACGATCCAGGCGCAGATCCTCGATCTGATGCGCGAATTGAAACAGCAGATCGATGCCGCGATCGTGCGGATCACGCTCGATCTGGGGGTCGTCGCCGAGATGGCGCAGCGGGTCCTCGTGATGTATGCCGGGCGGATGGCCGAGGCGGCGCCGGTGGCGCCCTTGTTTCGCCGCCCGCTGCATCCCTATACCAAGGGGCTGCTCGGTTCGGTGC
>DATCQF010000682.1:0-2448 GCA_036569735.1 Allostellaceae bacterium
CGCAAAACCGGCCGTTGCCGGCGGGGTTGCCGGGATCAGCGCGCCGACCAGCACGCCGCTCTGGGCGGGCCCGATAGTTTTGCGGCGCCACGAGGCCAACGCTCCGGTCGGCAGGGGCTGGCGCAGCGAGGGCATCCAGCATCCGGCGGCGAGGTGGACATAACGCAGCGCGGCGAGCGCCAGTCCCCAGCCCGGCAATGCCGCGGCACGGCGATCACCGCCAGCACCAGGCCGGCAAAAGCGTCGACTTCGATATCGAAGCGGGCGTCGAAGATTGCAGGCCCTCGCGGCGTGCTGCCCAACCATCGGCGCTGTCGAGCAGGAGAGCGGCGCCGGCGAGGGCGACAAGCGCCCACCGTTCCGCAGCGCCAAGCGGAGCTGGATCAATCGCTCGGCTGGCGATCAGACAGGTGACCCGTCCGAACCAGGGTGATCCGGTTCGCCGCGCCGAGGTGGGGGTGCGGGTGGTGGGCAGCGAGCCGTGGCTCAAGGGCGACGAGGAGCCCGGTAAAGAGCATCATCAGGCCGGCCACCGCGGCACGGTCCGCACCGCAGCGCCGAGGACCAGAAAGAGAGTTGCCGCGACAGCGAGCCCAAGCGAGCGTGCTAAAGACCGAGCGCGCCTCGCGCATCAGCGCAGCGGCGAAATCGCGCAGAGGCGAGGCAATCCGGATCGACATCGGCGCGGGTTCGGTGTATCTGGCGATCGTGCCCTTCGGGGATCCAATCGACAGGGGGCCGTCCGTGAGACCTTTCCGCGATCGGGAATATTCCGCGCCGGTGAGGGTGGGCGCGATCCGCGAACCTGTCGACCCGTCCTGGTGGTCGGCCGTGCTTGCCGCGCGCGCGGCGTTCGCGGCGCAGCCCGGTGCGAACCTGATCTCTGTCCCGCTCCATGGCGGCTCGCTCAGCGTTTCCGCGGAGGGCAGCTGGCGCGCATCGGCGCCATTGCCGGACGATGTCGCGGCGCAGTTCGACCTCTATCTTCCCTATTGCCACTCCCAACCGCGCGGGCTCGCGGTCGCTCATCTCGGACAGAGCCTCGACGGCCGCATCGCGACCGAGAGCGGCGACTCCCGCTGGGTCACCGGCGAGGCGGACCTCTTGCATTGCCATCGGATGCGGGCGCTCGCCGACGCGGTCCTCGTCGGTGCGCGCACGGTGCGGGCCGATGACCCTCAGCTTACCGTGCGGCGCTGCGCCGGATCCAATCCCATCCGGGTCGTCATCGACCCTGAGCTGAGCTTGCCCGGCCGGCATGCGGTGTTCCGCGACGGCGCGGCTGTGACCCTAATCATCGCTGCGCAAGAGCATGCCGACTCCCGGAGCGAGACGTACGGGAGCGAAATTGTCGGCGTGCCGCGCGTTGACGGCACGCTCGATGTTTTGGCGATCCGCGAGGCACTCGGCCACCGCGGATTGTTGATGGTGTTCATCGAGGGCGGCGGGATCACGATCTCGCGCTTTCTCGAGGCGGGCTGCCTCGACCGGCTGCAGATAACGATCGCCCCGATTATCATCGGATCGGGCCGCCCCGGCATAGCGTTTCCAGGTTGCCACGCGCTCGACCAGGCGTTTCGCCCTCGGATCCGCCGTTTCGACCTCGGTGGGGACACGCTGTTCGATTGTGATTTCCATGCGTGAGGCGCGGGCGTTCTGGGTGGCCGCCCCGGGCCGCGGCGAAATCAGAAAGCAGCAATTGCGATCCCTGGCGTCGGGCGAGCTGTTGATCCGGGCCGTTGTGAGCGCCATCAGTAGGGGCAGCGAAAGCCTCGTGTTCCGCGGCGAGGTGCCGGCAAGCGAGCATCGGCGCATGCGCTGCCCGTTCCAAGAGGGCGATTTCCCGGCGCCGGTCAAATACGGCTATGCCTCGGTCGGGATCGTCGAAGAGGGCTCCGCCGATCTCGTCGGGCAGCGCGTCTTCTGCCTGCATCCGCATCAGGACCGATACATCGTTCCCGCGGAGGCGGTCGTATCCCTGCCTCCCGAGCTGCCCGACCGCCGCGCCGTGCTCGCCGCCAATATGGAGACGGCGATCAACGGGCTGTGGGATGCGGGCCCGGGCCCGGGCGACCGTATCGCGGTGATCGGCGTGGGGGTTGTCGGCGCGCTGGTCGGCGCGCTCGCCGCGCGAATTCCGGGCACTGAGGTCGAGCTGGTCGATAGCGATCCGCGCCGTGCCGACTTGGCCCGCCGCCTCGACTGCCGTTTTGCGGCGCCGGAGGCGGCGCAGGGGGAGGTCGATCTCGCGATCCATGCCAGCGGCAGCCCCGAAGGGCTGGTATCGGCGCTGGCGCTCGCCGGCCAGGAGTCAATGGTGGTCGAACTGAGCTGGTACGGAAGCCGGACGGTGCCGCTGCCGCTTGGCGCGGCCTTCCATGCCCGGCGGCTGACACTGCGCTCCTCCCAGGTCGGGGCGGTGCCGGTGGCGCGGACGCCGCGCTGGTC
>DATCQF010000683.1:0-3569 GCA_036569735.1 Allostellaceae bacterium
GGCCGAGAGGGGCCGCCAGATGGTCCCCCAGGAACGGGTCAGGGCCCAGATTTGGGCGGCCAGACCCTTCAACGTCCACCGTTCGGATCGGCCGGGCCTTGAGCCGTCAAATGTTGTTGGTGCGGGTGAAGGGACTTGAACCCCCACTCCCTTACGGGAAGCAGATTTTGAGTCTGCCGCGTCTGCCATTCCGCCACACCCGCGCCGATCGCTCGAATGTATAGGGCGACGACAAACCTGGCTAGGGCGAAATCCGCTTTGGCGGACTGGAATTTCGCTGTCAACTGATTGATCTGGCCCGTGTTCTCCTGGAACCGGGAGCGCTCGCTTTTCGTCGAGCGGTCACCCGTGTGTCGCGGCTGACGGCGCCCGCCCGTGCTCGCTTTCCGCCGCGTCCAGCCGAGGAGACCGCGCGGCCTTGCGAGTTTGCTTGGCTTCGTACATGGCGTGGTCGGCGGCGGCGAGGAGCGCGTCGACGGTGTCGCCATTTTCGGGGAACCAGGCCGTGCCGATGCTGGCGGATACCGTGCCATCCTCGACTTCGGCGATCGGCGCCTTGACCAGCTCGGTCTGCAATCTTTGGATCAGCATCGAGACCACCGGCACCGATGACACATCGGGCAGGACCGCGACAAATTCGTCGCCGCCGAGACGCGCAACGAAATCGGAGGTTCGCAGGGTTTGGCGCAATCGTGTTGCCGTCACCTGGAGCACCCGATCGCCGGCTTCGTGCCCGAACCGGTCGTTGACCGACTTGAACCCGTCGAGATCGAAATAGAGGACCGCGAGCGGCTGACCGCCGCGGCGCGCGGCCGCCAGCGCCATCGCCAGCCACTCGCTCAGATAGCGCCGGTTCGGCAAACCGGTCAGCGCATCGTGCATCGCCTTGTGCGCCTCTTCGCGCTGCTGCTCGCGCATCCGCTGGATCGAGGTACTCAGCGACATGATCGCCACGATGACCGATATATCGACGACGAGGACGACAACCGCCAACAGCGCATATATGTGCCGGAACTTGTCGGTCTGTTGCCCGTCCAGATCCGCCTGCACTAGGAGAAGCTGGTCCCCCAGGGAATGCAGCTTAGTGCGAACCGCCTCCCGCAGAGGCCTGCCCTCGTCGGCGATCGCGGCATCGAGAGCGGCCGCCTGGCGGCCCTCGACGCGCAGCTGAACCGAGCGCGCGGCTTCGCCCTCCTTGGCGCGGGCGAGCCTGGTGATCTCGGCGATGTCTGCGCTGCGCGGCGCATCGGCGGCGAACTCCTTGTCCAGCCCGGTCAGCGCGACGGCAAGATCGCGGCGGGCCTGATCATAAAAATCCAGATAGGCTGCATCGCCGGTCAACAGATAGCCGCGCTGGCCGCTTTCGAGTTCGACCAGCGCCTCGTTGGTATGCCGCAGCACCAGCATCTGGTTACCAACGGATTCCTCCTGTTTCGCCAGGGCCTCGCCCTGCCGGGACCAAAGGGCGACCTCGACCCCCGCGGCGAGCACGATCAGCCCGGAGATTGCAATCACGATCAATCCGAACCGGATGCTCCTCAAGCAAAGTCCTCCGCGCGACCCGCCGCCAAACGCGAGCGTCAGGCCGGATTATACCATTTCTGCGCCAATCGCAGCGGCTGACTGCTAACGGCCGGCCCCGAATCGTACTCCCATCGGACATCCGGCAATCGATTCGAACCCGGCAAAAATTTTACGCGCATGTGATGGGCTTCACACACGCAGGGCGCACGCGCCGCTATATTTCTGATCAAGCGGGCGGCGGCTTTGACCGGATCGCCCCGGGAGGCTGGGATCATGCGCAACGCAATGCCAGTGCAGTGGATCGAGCAGGCGGAGGCAAGGCAGGTGCTCGCGGCGGCTCTATTCGAGCGAGCGCCGCAGGCGCCACGGTGCGGCGCGGCGGGAGAGGCGGCGTCGCAGTGGCTTCTGCGGATGCGCTCGTGGCTCACTTCGGGAGACCCCATAGGAGCGCCGCTTCCGGAGGCGCCGCTGGCGTTGATTCCCGAATTGCAGCCGCGATGCTGACCCGGGCCATTCCCGAACCTGCTGGCCGGCGATCGATCCGCTACCCGCGCTCCGACGCGCGCGCCTTGACCAGCTCAGGCATCGGTTTCGCCATCGGGGCGGCCGGGGCCGCGGCTTCGGGCATGCCGGCGCGGGCGAGCTTGACGAGCGCCTGCATCAGCCGCGCGACCCCGGCAAGGCGCTCCTTCTCGTCGTCCCAGTTGCGCAGGTAGACGAGCTTCTGGTCGGGCCGTAGCCGCAAGGTGCCGGCGTTTTTCTGGATCAGCTCGACGAGCCCGGCCGGGTTGGCGAAGCGGTTGGCGCGCAGGGTGACGACCGCGCCCTTGGGCCCGGCTTCCACGCGCTCCACCCCGGCCTCGCGGCACCAGCGCTTGATCGCAATGATCTGCAGGAGGTTCTCGACCTCCGCGGGGAGCTTGCCGAAGCGGTCGATCAGCTCGGCGGCAAAGGCCTCGCGCTCGCGCCGGCCGGCGAGCTGGGCGATGCGCCGGTAGAGCCCGAGGCGCACGCCCAGATCGGCGACATAGCTTTCCGGGATCAAGACCGGCGTACCGACGGTGATTTGCGGGCTCCACTCCTCGGCGGCCGCGGCTTCGTCCGGCCCGCCTCCGGTCTTCGCCGCTGCTACCGCCACTTCGAGCATGTGCTGGTAGAGCTCGATGCCGACTTCGCGGATATGCCCGGATTGCTCGTCGCCGAGCAGGTTTCCGGCGCCGCGGATGTCGAGATCGTGGCTCGCGAGCTGGAAGCCTGCCCCTAGCGTATCCAATGTCTGCATGACTTCGAGCCGGCGCAGCGCCGTCGGCGCCAGCTTTCTGCGCTCGGGCAGCGTCAGATAGCAGTAGGCGCGCACCTTGCTGCGGCCGATCCGGCCGCGCAGCTGATAGAGCTGGGCCAGCCCGAACATGTCGGCGCGGTGCACGATCAGCGTGTTGGCCGACGGGATGTCGAGCCCGGATTCGATGATGTTGGTCGACAGGAGGAGATCGTAGGCGCGCTCGTCGAAGGCGGTCATCACGGTTTCGAGCTCGGTCGGGGGCATCCTGCCATGCGCCGCCGCGACGCGGATCTCGGGCACCATCTTGCGCAGTTCCTCGCGCACCTCGTCGAGATCGGCGATGCGCGGCGCGACATAGAAGACCTGCCCGCCGCGGTCGCGCTCGCGCAAGATCGCCTCGCGCACCACGACGGGATCGAACGGCATCACAAACGTGCGCACCGCCAGCCGGTCGACCGGCGGCGTCGCAATGATGCTCATCTCGCGCACCCCGGAAAGCGCCAGCTGCAAGGTGCGCGGGATCGGCGTCGCGGTCAGCGTCAGGACGTGCACGTCGGCCTTCAACTGCTTCAGCCGCTCCTTCTGCGCGACCCCGAAATGCTGCTCCTCGTCGACGACGACGAGCCCCAGATGGGAAAAACGCACATCCTTGGCGAGGAGCGCGTGGGTCCCGACGACGATTTCTATTTTCCCGTCGGCGAGGTCGGCCTTGATCTGCTTTGCGTCTTTGGGTGGGACGAGCCGTGACAATTGCGCGATACGC
>DATCQF010000684.1:0-4938 GCA_036569735.1 Allostellaceae bacterium
CCCCGGCTGATACTGGCGGAATTGCCAGAAGGTCTCGCCCGGGCCGACGCGGCGCCTGCCGTGCACGCCTTGCGCGACGGTCGCGGCGATCCGTTCGGCGGCGACCAGGAGCGGCGGCAGCGCGGCCGCGGCGTGCTCCGCCCGGTCGCGCAAAGGCTGCGCCGCCGGACGGCGCCCCCACCCCGACCCTCCGCCGCCTGTGGGGGAGGGGGCATTGATCGCGCGCTCCGTGATCACCGCCCGATCCGAGATCACCTGAGCGGCATCGTCATCTGGTCGATCACCTGGACGACGGAGATCCCCTCGGCGCGGCCGGCAAAGCTGACCGCCATGCGATGGCGCAGCACCGGCGGGGCGAGCGCCAGCACGTCCTCGACCGAGGGCGCATAGCGCCCGTCGATCAGGGCGCGAGCGCGGCAGGCGAGCATCAGCGCCTGGCTGGCGCGCGGCCCCGGGCCCCAGGCGACAAAGCGCCGCGGGCCCGTGGCGGCGGGGTCCGGCCGGCCGGAACCGACCAGCGTGAGGATCGCGTCGACGACGCTGTCGCCGACCGGGATGCGGCGCACCAGGCGTTGCGCGGCCAACAATTCCTCCCCGGTCATCGCCTGCCGCGCCGGCTGCTCGGCGAGCCCGGTGGTGGCGATCAGCATGCGCCGCTCCGCCTCGCGCTCGGGATAATCGACGTCGATCTGCAGGAGGAAGCGGTCGAGCTGGGCTTCGGGCAGCGGATAGGTTCCTTCCTGCTCCAGCGGGTTCTGCGTCGCCAGCACATGAAACGGCCGCGGCAGCGGATGATACTGGCCGGCGATCGACACCCGGCCTTCCTGCATCGCCTGCAGAAGCGCCGATTGGGTGCGCGGACTGGCGCGGTTGATCTCGTCGGCCATCAAGAGCTGGCAGAATACGGGGCCCGGGATGAAGCGGAACGAACGCCGCCCGCTCTCGCTTTCCTCGAGCACTTCGGATCCGAGGATGTCGGCGGGCATCAGGTCGGGGGTGCATTGGATGCGCTTGTCGTCGAGCCCCAGAATCGTGCCGAGGGTTTCGACAAGCCGCGTCTTGGCGAGCCCGGGCACGCCGATCAACAATGCGTGGCCGCCCGACAACAGCGTGATCAAGGCTTGCTCGACGACCTCGGCCTGGCCGAAAATGACCTCACCGACGCGTTGGCGAACCAGGTTCAGGCGCTCGCCCAGCGCTTCGACCTCGGTGACGAGATCAGCTTGACCTTGGGCGGCGTTTGCCGAAATGGTTGAATTCAAGCTGTCCGATCCCTCTTCACCCGCGGTGCTGGCGCCGACACTGATGCAAAAACCCGACCGCGGCAATTCCTCCGCGACCTCCCCGAGCGGGGGGCGCCCGCCGCCCAACGAACTCGGCGATCTCGACATGCGCATCGCGCGCGACGGAACATGGTTCTATCGCGGATCTGCAATCAACCGGATGCCGCTCGTCAAGCTGTTCGCCTCCGTGCTGCGCCGCGAGCCCGACGGCCTCTACTGGCTGGTGACCCCGGCCGAACGCGGCCGGGTCACGGTCGAGGACGTGCCGTTCATCGCGGTCGCCGTCGACAGGGAAGGCGAAGGCCGCGACCAGAATCTGATCTTCCGCACAAATCTGGACGAATTTGTGACGGCGGGCCCGGACCACACGCTGCGCGTCGAGACCGCTGCGGATGGGACGCCCGCGCCCTATATTCTGGTGCGGCCGGGGCTTGAGGCGCGGCCCGGACTCGAGGCAAGGCTGGCGCGCCCGGTATTCTACGAGCTGGCCGAGTTGGGCGGCGAGGAACTGATCGCCGGCGAGAGCCAGTTCGGGGTATGGAGCGGCGGCATGTTCTTCCGGCTCGGCGATCCGGGCGATGAGTGAAGCGGCGGGCCGATCGCGAACTGTGAGTCACAACGGCGCGGCCGTCTCGAAGGACGCAACATGCTGATGCAGCGATGATCCGAGCCCGCGCGATCGAGCGCCTGGCTGACCGGCGACCGGGAAGACGCGGCTTTGGCGGCACCGATGACCCGGAAGAGGCCGCGGCGTTTCGTCTCGCGCTGCGCCGCGATCCCGGGCTCGACCCCGGCATGACCCGTGCAACCCCGCCGAGCACCGCATTGCGGCCGGCGGCGGTGCTGGTGCCGCTGGTCGACCATCCGGGCGGCATGTCGGTCTTATTGACCCAGCGCACCGCGCATCTCCCCGCCCATGCCGGGCAGATTTCGTTTCCCGGCGGCCGCATCGAGGCGGACGACCCCGATGCGATCCACGCCGCATTGCGCGAGACCGAGGAGGAGGTCGGCCTCTCGCGCGAGCGGGTCAGCGTGATCGGCCGGCTCGACACCTACGTCACCGGCACCGGGTTCGAGATCACCCCGATCGTCGGGATCGTCGCGCCGCCCTTCGCGCTGGCGATCGACCCGTACGAGGTCGCCGAGGCGTTCGAGGTGCCGCTCGCCTTTATTCTCGACCGGCGCAACCATCAGCGCATCGAGCGCGCGGTCGGCGCCGGCAGCCGCTGCTATTTCGTGCTCCCCTTCGAGGGCCGCAACATCTGGGGCGCCACCGCCGGAATCCTGGTCAATCTGGCCGAGGTGCTGGCAGATTGAAGGAGCCATGCTCCGAGTCTTTTTGACGATCGTCTTACCCCTTGTCGCGCCGACCGCGCTCTATCTGGCGTGGGTGTGGCATACGCATTATTCGCCATGGGGGCCGCAATCGGCGTCGCAGCCGGGCGAGGCGGTGCGCTGGGCCGGGTTGCCGTGGGTGTGGCTGGCCGCGGCCGGCGCGCTGCTGCTCGCGCTGGTGCTGTTTGCCGTAACCGTCCATTTCCGCGCTGCACCCTCGGGCGTCTACGTGGCGCCGCACTCGGAGAACGGGCGGATCATCCCCGGCCATGTCGAACCCGGACGCAGCCCGTGACAAAGGTCGCGCGGCAGCCCGTGACCAGGCTCGGACGCAGCCCGTGACGAAGGTCGCGCCGCAGCCCTGGATGGCGGAACCGCCGACCCGGGTCCTCTTTGCCGCGCTGGGACAAGCCGGCATCGTGGCGCGCTTTGTTGGCGGCTGCGTGCGCGATGCGCTGCTCGGTCGTCAGATCGCCGACATCGACCTTGCCACCCCGGCGCACCCCGAGGAGGTCGTCGCCGCGCTCGCCAGGGCCGGGATCAAGGTGGTGCCGACCGGGATCGAGCACGGCACCGTCACCGCGGTAGTCAACCCGCCGTCAAACTCCGGGGGGCCGCCGCGCCATTTCGAGATCACCACGCTGCGGCGCGATGTCGAGACCGACGGCAGACACGCACGGGTCGCCTTCGATGCCGATTGGGCCGAGGACGCCGCGCGCCGCGATTTCACGATCAACGCGATCTATCTCGACCCGGACGGCACCCTCTACGACCCGGTCGGCGGGCTAGCCGATCTTGCCGCCCGCCGCGTGCGCTTTGTCGGCGAGGCGGCGCGGCGCATCGCCGAGGATGTGCTGCGGGTGTTGCGCTATTACCGCTTCGAGGCGCGCTTCGGCCCCGACAACGGCGAGGGCCCCGGCGACCCGGCCGCGCGCGCCGCCTGCCGGGCCTCGGTGAGGCTCTTGCCGACGCTCGCCGCGGAGCGGGTCGCGCAGGAGCTGATCCGGCTGCTCGGTGCCCCAAATCCGGTGCCCTCGCTGCGCATGATGCAAGCGGATGGCGTCCTCGCGGTCATCCTCCCCGAGGCAACCCGGATCGACCGCCTCAAGAAATTAATTGCGATCGAGCCGGAACCGGACCCGCTGCGCAGGCTCGCCGCGCTGGTCGCGATCGATGCCGGCGGCGCGGCGGGGGTGGCCGAGCGGCTGCGCCTGTCGAACGCCGAGCGCGATCGCCTCATCGGCCTCGCGCCGCCCTGGCCGGCTGAATTCGATCCGGGGGCCGCGGGCGATGCCCGGGCGCAGCGCCAGACATTGTATCGGCTCGGCGCCGAACGCACCCGCGATCTCGCGCTCTTGATCGCCGCGGACGGCGGCATCGACGAGGCGCGGCTCAAGGCGCTGCTCGCTCTGGCCGCCGGGTGGACACCTCCGGTCTTCCCGCTTGCCGGGCGCGACCTGACGGCGCTCGGCATCCCGCCCGGGCCGCGCATCGGCCACCTGTTGGCCGAACTCCGCGGCTGGTGGGAAGCGGGCGATTTCGCCGCCGACCGCGCCGCCTGCCTCGCAAAGCTTCGGGAGATTGCGGCTGGCGGCGCTGACCGCGTCCGGTGACCTCGCGCGCTCGATCAGACGATGCGGTGGAACGGGTTCAAGGTGGGAACCGCAAATTGCTCGAAGTCGCGCAGATTGCGGGTCACGACCGTCATGTTGTGGACCATCGCCGTCGCCGCGATCATCGCATCCTCGATAAGATCGTCCGACCGCCGGTGCATGAGGCGGGCCCAACGGCGAAAGGTCACCTCGTCCATCGGGATGATGCTGTATGAAGCCGCTACCGCGTCGATCCAGCTCTCAATGGCGGCCGCCTTCTCCGGGTCCTGGCGCCGGGTCATTTCGACACCGGCTTGCAACTCGCCAAAACTGACGGCGGCGATGAAAATCTGCCCGGCGGTGGTCGCGGAAAGCCAGCCGACGACGGCGGGGTTCGGGCGCGGCCGGCGCAGTTCCGAGACAACGTTCGTGTCGAGGATGTACATCTATCCGAAGGCCGTTGGCTTCCGCCGGCGCAGCCCGCCGCGCTTCGGGTAGGGCAAGCCGCCTTCGAACCGGGGCTCGGGTGCCAGAAGCAGCTCCTTCAGGGTTGGCCGAGCCCGTTCTCGGAGCCTGCGCCACTCGTCGATCGGCACCAGCACTGCGGTTTCGACGCCGCGCTTCGTGACGATTTGCGGCCCTTCGGTGATGCTCTTTTCGAGTAGCTCGCTGAAGCGGGCTTTTGCCTCGTGCACCGGCCAACTCATAGTGCGGTCCTCTATAACTAG
>DATCQF010000685.1:0-1880 GCA_036569735.1 Allostellaceae bacterium
ATCGAGCACCCCTCCGAGGGCCCGACCGTAACGACGGCGATCCCGGTCAATTTCTCGGCCTCGCCCGGCGAATGGCGCCTGCCACCGCCCCGCCTCGGCGAGCACAATGCCGAGATTCTGGGCGAACTCGGCTATACGGCGGCGGAGGCCATATAAATTTGTAGGATGGGCTGAGCAACGCTAAGCCCATCATCTTCGGCGTGGCGTCGATGGGTTTCGCGTTGCTCAACCCATCCTACGGTCTATGATCCGCGCCAGGACATAACCGGGAGGATCCGCGCGCGATGAGCATCAAGGACAAGGCCTACATCGTCGGGATCTACGAGCATCCGACGCGCCTCGCCACCGACAAGACGGTGATGATGTTGCACGCCGAGTCGGCGGCGGGCGCGCTCGCCGATGCCGGGCTCACCAAGAACGACATCGACGGCTATTTCTGCGCCGCCGGCGACCACGCCGGGCTCGGCCAGCTGTCGACCGCCGATTACCTCGGGCTGAAGACAAAGCACATCGACTCGACCGATGTCGGCGGCTCGTCCTATCTGCTGCAGGTCGGCCATGCCGCCGAGGCGATCGCGCTCGGCAAATGCTCGATCGCGCTGATCACCCTCGCCGGCCGCCCGCGCGCCGATGGCATGGCGACCGGCACGCAGCCGCGCGCCCCAGCCAACCCGATGCCCGAAAGCGGGTTCGAGTTCCCGTACGCGCCGGCCACCGCCAACATGTACGCGATGGCGGCGATGCGCCACATGTACCAGTACGGCACGACGAGCGAGCAGATGGCCTGGGTCAAGGTCGCCGCGTCGCACCACGCCCAGCACAACCCGCACGCGATGCTGTGCGACGTCGTCACCGTCGAGGAGGTCGTCAACTCGCCGATGATCGCCGACCCTCTGCACCGCTTGGATTGCTGCGTCATCAGCGACGGCGGCGGCGCGCTGATCATGGCGCGGCCGGACATCGCCAAGCGCCTCAAGCGCCCGCTGGTCAAGGTGATCGGCGCCGGCGAAGCGCCCAAGCACCAGATGGGCGGCAAGGTCGATCTGACCTACTCGGGCGCGGTATGGTCGGGGCCGCTCGCCTTTGCCGAGGCCGGGGTCAAGCCCAGCGACATCAAATACGCCTCGATCTACGACAGCTTCACGATCACCGTAATCATGCAGCTCGAGGATCTCGGGTTCTGCGAAAAGGGCCAGGGCGGCCGCTTTGTCAGCGACGGCAACCTGATCTCCGGGGTCGGCAAGCTGCCGTTCAACACCGACGGCGGTGGCCTCTGCAACAACCATCCCTCGAACCGCGGCGGGCTCACCAAGGTATTGGAGGCGGTGCGCCAATTGCGCGGCGAGGCGCACCCGGCGGTGCAGGTCAGGAATTGCGACATCGCGCTGGCGCACGGCACCGGCGGCTCGCTCGGCACCCGCCACGCCGCCGCCACCGTGATCATGGAAAGGGAGTGAGGGCGATGCCAGCGGATCAACAACAACGCAAGATTTCCGCTCCCGCGGTCAACCTCGAGACTCAGCCTTTCTGGGATGCGACGGCTGAGGGCAAGCTGCTCTACAAGAAGTGCACCGCCTGCGGCGAGCCGCATTTCTACCCGCGCACCCATTGCCCGTTCTGCTTCAGCGACAAGACCGAATGGGTCGAAGCCTCGGGGCAGGGCACGATCTATACCTACAGCGTGATGCGCCGGGCGGCGATCCCCTACGCGATCGCCTATGTGACCTTGGCCGAGGGCCCGACAATGATGACCAACATCGTCGATTGCGATTTGGACAGCATCAAGATCGGCCAGGCCGTCCGCCTCGTCTTCAAGCCGAGCGAGGGCGGCGCCCCGGTCCCGATGTTCACCCCGGGCTAATTGCCCGGTAGTGGGTTGG
>DATCQF010000686.1:0-2101 GCA_036569735.1 Allostellaceae bacterium
GCATCGAGCAGAATGGATTTGCCCGCCCCGGTCTCGCCGGTCAGCACGCACAGCCCCGGCCGAAACGCGAGGCTCAGGCGGTCGATCAGGACGACATCGCGAATGGTAAGGCCGAGCAGCATGATGGGCGGATCATACCATAAACCCGCTCCCGCATTGCGGGAGCGGGAGAGCCCCCGCCGCTAGGCGCGAATCTCCTGACGCTGGAAGGCGATATAGGCGATGACGAAAATCGCGATCGTCGCGGCAATGAGCCCGGTGAGCTGCGGCCAGATCAGGATGAAACTCTGCGATGCCGGGAGGGGCGCCGGGATGGCGCCGCGCTGCTGGATCAGCTGGATGACCGACCCGATGCCGAGCGCCCGGGTTTTGGGCTGCAGCAGGGCCTGCGTGATGTCGCTGTATAGGTTGTTCGGCGACAGCCAATTGATGATTTGCTCGGTCTGGAAATAGGCGAGGTTCGCCCCGAAGATGGTCTCGCGCGGGCCGGCGATCAGGGTCGACAGCAAGGGCGTCACCATCAGCGACCAGAAAAAGGTGAACAGGAGCCAGAGCCCGAGCGTCGCCAGCGCGGCGGTGGCGGGCGCCCGGAACAGCACCGAAAACAATAGGGCGACTGCGAGCCATACCCCGCCATAGGCGATCGTGGCGACGAGAAAGCCCAGCATCCGGACGAGTTCTTCGAGGCTCGGCGGCAATCCGAGCCGCACAAAGCCCAGGCCCAGGACGATGAACCACAGCGAGACCAGCGCGATCGTCAGCGCCAACAGACGGGCGAGGAACTTGCCGAGGAGGAGCGCGTCGCGATAGATCGGCTGGGCCAGGATGCGGCTCATCGTGCGCTGGTTGAACTCGGCGTTGATCGCATCGAACCCGAGCGCGATCGCAATGACCGGTATCACGAGGCCGATCATGAAGGCGAACGAGACCGGGATCGGGTCGGGCGCGATCGTCAGCAGGCTGAGAAAGAGGAACGGGCTCTCGCCGATCGTCTCGCGGATCGTCGTCGCCGACAGCCACGCCACGAAGAGCGCCACCAGAAACACCAAGGCCTCGAGGACCACCATGCGGATGCCGCCCAAATGGTCCGCGGTCTCCTTGGCGACGACGGTGCCGAGCCCGGTCCACGGGGAGCCCAGTCGATGCCCGCCGGGGCGCCTACTGAGCGGCATCGGCATCGCGGGCCTCCTCGAAATAGCGGTTGTACACCTCGGTGAGGCTCGGCGCGGCAAACTGGAGGCCGATCAGCTCGATCTCGGGGGCAAGACGTCGGGCGATGTCGGCGCGCAGATCGCTCCGGCAATCGACCCGGTAGCGCTCGCCGCCGAGCGATTGCACCCGAACGATCCCGGGCACCGCAGTAAGCCGGTCGCCGATACCGGGGCCGCGCGCCTCGACGTCGATGACATACCCGCCGCCGAGGACGCGCCCGGCCAATTCGGTGACCGTCCCGGACAAGACGATGCGGCCGCGATTGAACAAGGCCACCCGGTCGCACACGCTCTGCACCTGATCGAGATGGTGCGACGACAGGAGAACCGCGGTGCCGTCGGCCTTGAGGCGGCGGATCATCTCGAGGAATTCCTGCGTCGAATGCGGGTCGAGCGCGGTCGTCGGCTCGTCGAGGATCGCCACGCTCGGGCGCTTCATCAGGATTTCGGCGAGCCCGAGACGCTGGCGCATGCCCTGCGAAAAAGTGCCGACCCGCGCCCGTCCAACCTCGCCGAGGCCGACTCGGTCGATCGCTGCGGCGAAGCGCTCGTCGATCTCGGCGCGCGACAGCCCCGCGAGGCGCCCGGTATAGGCGAGGTTGTCGCGGGCCGAGAGGGTGTCGTAAAAGCCGACCTGATCGGGCAGGTAGCCGACCCGGCGCTTGACCTGGAGGGGTTCCCGCAGCGGATCGAACCCGGCGACCAGGGCTCGGCCGCTGGTCGGCTCGGTCAGCCCCAGGAGCATCAGGATCGTCGTCGTCTTGCCCGATCCGTTGGGCCCCAGGATGCCGACGATCTCGCCGGCGCCGACCTCGATGTCGATATGGTCGACCGCGAGGGTGGCGCGGTAACGCTTGGTCAGCGCCACGGCGCGGATCACGACTTCGCCC
>DATCQF010000687.1:0-3559 GCA_036569735.1 Allostellaceae bacterium
GCCGGTGACCTCGATCAGGCTGCCGAGCAGCGGCGCCTGGCGGAACAGATCGTGCAGCGCGGCGAGGCCCAGCTGCAATTCCGCATCGCCGTTGGCCAGCGCGATGAACTCGGCTTTCGGCAAGGGCGGCGGCGCGCCGACCCAGGCGATATGCGGCACCGGCAAATTCACCCGGCCGCCGGCGAGGCGCCACGCCGCGAGCGCGACGTTGAACGCCGCGATCTGCACGCAGCGCCCGTCGATTTCGAGCCCGTGCAGATTGTCGCGCAACACCGCGCGCGCCGCCGCCTCGGGCGACAGGCCTTCCTCTTCCTGCCGCAATGACGCAAGAATGGCGAACGCCTCGACTAGGAAATGACCGCTGCCGCAGCACGGGTCGAGATACGTGATCTCCGCCGCGCGCTGCGGCCAGCCCGGGAAAATGCCCGCCGCCGGCCGCCATGCCCCGCCGTCCTCCTCGCGGACAAACCGCAAATAGTCCCATTCGATGCCCGGGAGGGCACACGCCGCGCGCAAGGCGTTCTCGTCCGCAGCCTCGCGCGCGAGACCGGGCTGAGCCGCCAGCACCTTCCCCGCCCACCACGCGCCGAGCGTGTTGTGCAGCAGGAATTTCACCATGTACGGCTCGGTGAAGAGCTGCGTCACCGCCGGCAACTCGGCGGCGCCGATCTTGACCTGCCTGTCGTTGACCCCCTTTTTCTCGGCGGCGCGCCAGAACTGGTACGTCCAGCCCAACGAATCGTCCGCCGCGAAGATTTCTTCCGGCAATGCCGTCACCAACGCACGCAGGCGAGCCTGGAAGTGCGGGTCAAGCTCCAGCGCCAATACCGGGTCATCGGGCTTGAACACGGCCGGCAGGCTCGGCGCGGCGAAGCGCTCGACCAGCGCCCATTCGTCGGCAAACCCCTCTTCCTCCGCCAGCTCCTTCAGGTCTCCTCGTGATATCGGCACGCCCAAAGTCGGGTGGATCAGCAAGTTGCGTTCGACCAGGAACCGGCCGAACAGCATGCGATGCCAGTGTTCGTAGGCGGCGGCTTCCTCCAGCCGCACCGTCACCATCGCATCATCGGGGTCGCGCCGGTCGCCGAGCGATCGGGCATGGGCGCGCAGCCGGCGCCGCAAGGCTTTCTGCTCATCGGAGAAGTATGCCGGCGCTTTCGGCGCGGCGATGCCGAGTCGCGCGACAGCGTCCGCCGCGGCTTCATCGGCGATTTTGCGCGCGTCGCGGACCGTGTTTTCAAGTTGCTTGCGCAGCGCGGAGCCGAGCGTCGCCATCTCAGGCGCTCGGCCAGACTGGGCCGCTCGACAGCAGCGGGGCGACTGTCGCCCTGATTTCCTCTAACCAGGCTTTCAGGTCGGTTTCGGTCCTGATGACGCGCCGGGGTATCGCGACGGTCTGCGTTTTGGGTTCAAGCTCCAACGCAGCGTCACGCAATGCCGCCTCGATGCGCGCTGCCAGGGCGAGGGCCATGTTCCGCCATTCGGAAAGGCCGCGTGCCGACAGGCTCTCGCCGATCTTCTCCGGCGTCGACAGGTCGGGAATTTCCTGGAGGAGGAGAGCGTGTTCCACGCGCAGCTCGTGCTTTTTGTCCGGGCTGATCTTGTTCCAGGCCGCATCCGCCTTCAGCCGCGCCTCGCCCGCATCCCACGCCTGTTGCCACGCGGCATAGGCGGTATTGACCTGGGTGCGCAGGTCCTCGGCCGCCGCCGAAATCAGCGAGGGAAGCGGGTTCGGCTCGGCGAGCAAGGTACGAGCGGTGCGGATCGCATCAAGGGCGCCCTGTTGCCCCCGCGCGCCGAGCGAGACCAGGCGCACCGCCAAGCCCCAATCCCGAAGCCGGTTCTCCCTCTCGGTCTTTGCGGCTTGCCACTGCACGATCAGCGGCTTCAACTCGTCGTGCCGCGCCGCCAGCGCGGCCAGCAGATCATTGCCGGTGGAGGATCGAAATTCGTCCATGCCGGGAACCTCGGGTACCAGCGGCGCCGGCGCGTCGCCGCCCGCGCCCTCGGCGATCTGCGCCAGGCGGTCCACGATCGTCAGCAGGTAATTATTCTCTTCGCCCGTCGGCACGCTCAGCCTCAAAGCCTGGCCAAGCGCCCGGACAGCGATCCGTTCCGTCGCTGAGGGCACCCGCGTTTCGGGTGCGAATGTGCAGGTTCCAAGCTGGGTGGCGTTCAAATTGACGGCCACGGCCGGTTTTCCATCAGCGCCCGTGACCTTGACCTGGCCGGCATTGGCGAGCACCAGCATGGCCGCGTCTACCGCTTCGCGGGGCCATCCGTGGGGCGGGGCGGCGAATGTCGTGCGCAGCTCCGAGCCCTTCTTGGCGGGTCTCAAGGCGCGCAGAAACGCCTTGCACACTGGATGATCCTGGGCGTCTCCGGTGTGGCCGACTTCCTTCAGCGCATCCGGGTGCGCTTACGCGCCTGCGCCACCACCCGATCCCACCCGGCGTGATCGGCCGCGGTGAATTCGGGGTAGAGTCGATCCAGGACCCGGGTGGCAGCCTCGCGAAGCGCATCGGCGCGCGCCAGATCAACGCCGACTTCCGCACCGCCCGCCACGAAAACCTGTGCCTTTTCCAAAGCGTCGCGCAGGATTGCCTTTGCCGTCTCCTCCTCTCGGGCGTGGTGGGATTCCATCGACGCTTTAGCTTCCTTACCTGCGTCGGTGCTCGGCACGCCCTGGCTCTGGATTGTCGCCGTCGCGGCCTCGCGAGCGACGATGGCGTTGCGCAACTCGTCCCGGCGATGCTCGGCTATGACCAAATGCATGGTCGCGTCCTTGGCCACCTCGGCAGCCTTGATGTCGTTCAAGGTGGCCGCGAGCGGGTGGTCCCAGCCGTTCCATAACCGGACCAAGAGGCCGTCGCCAGTCTGCTTGGCCTCCCCTACAACCCGCTCGATCCGTCGAGTCGTCTTCGAGCTGCCCTGCTGAATGGTACCGACGGCGGCGAGAGCATCGTCAATCGCGAGCTGGAGCAGCGCGGATCGGTGACGGGCGACGAGGTTTGCATCGCTGGCCGCCTGTGCTTGTGCGCGATTGAACGCTGCCTGCCATTCGGCGCTTTCCCTGGTTTGAAGCCGCCATTCGCCATTGACTTCAATGATGGCGCCTTCGGCCTGCAAATCGGCGAGCAGGCCGGGCACCTTGGCGCGCACCGGTGCCGGCTCGCCCAAATCTTCGATCAGCAGGTCGGAAAGGACATCCGGCTTGGCGTACACGCCATGAATCTGCACGTCGCCGGCGATGCGGCCGATCAGATAGACAAGGATGAGGAGCCGCGCCTTCAACGGGCCGTCATTCGACTGAGCGCGCAGTGTCGCTATCCGGTCAAAAATCTCCCGCAAGATGAGGTTGCGGGAGAGTGCTTCGGCGGCAAAGGTGTCGAACAGGAAATCGCCGGGCACCGCGACGCCGAGCGGACTGTCGCCATACCGCTTCACGGCATCGAGACTGATCCGCAACTGCCCACGCAAAGTCGCGCCTAGCCCAGACCTATCGAGTTCGGAGAGCACCCGCTCCCAGAAGCGGCGGCGGGTGGCGAGGATCGGCCAG
>DATCQF010000688.1:0-3950 GCA_036569735.1 Allostellaceae bacterium
GGCGCATATCGTGGCGCAGGTCGCCCGCCATCAGGGTCGCCGTGTCTTCGCCTTCACCCGCCCGGGCGACAAGGCGGCGCAGGATTTTGCCCGCGGGCTCGGTGCGGTGTGGGCCGGCGGCTCGGACGAAACGCCGCCCGAACCACTCGGCGCGGCGCTGATCTTCGCTCCCGTGGGAGCGCTGGTGCCGACGGCCCTGGCGGCAACCAGGAAAGGCGGCGCCGTGGTATGCGGCGGCATCCACATGAGCGACATCCCAGCCTTCCCCTACCGGCTGCTGTGGGAGGAACGGATCGTCCGCTCGGTCGCCAACCTGACCCGCCGCGACGCCGAGGAATTTCTCGCCCTCGCCCCCGCCGCCGAGATCAAGACGACGACGCGGACCTACCCGCTCGCGCAGGCCAACCAGGCGCTTGCCGACCTGCGCAGCGGCGCGCTCGAAGGCGCCGCCGTGCTGGTGCTGTGACAACCCCTCTCCTGCATCGCGGGAGAGGGTGGGGAGCGCAGCGAACCGGGTGAGGGTGCCAGCCGTCGCATAACCCTCACCCTCCCACGCCTGCGGCGCGGGCCCCTCCCTCTCCCGCAATGCGGGAGAGGGGCTTTCGCGGCGGTGCCCTATCCCTGCAATTTCACGTATTCAAAGTCGCCGGGTTTGTTGTCGATTCCGGCGCGGGGCGGGGCGATCCAGGAGGCGAAGGCGCCGGGTTTGGTGACCGGCCGCATCAGGCTCGCGACAAAGGCATCGTCATCGGGTGACGGCAGATAGTCGCCGCGGCGGCGCGCCCATTCATCGGCGCCGAGGATGTTGCCGTCGGGATCGGCGTGGATCGCGGCGAACTCGCCGATCCGCCGGTTGAACGCGACATGCGGCAGCTTCAGGCGGTACTCGAACCCGGCGCGCGCGATGACGCGGTTCCACCAGCGCTCCATCGCCGACTTGGCGTCGGCCACGTAATCGTCGCGCAGCCGCATGTTGAGCGCCGAGAGGGCCGGCACCTCCTCGCCGGCGACCTGCCCGTCCCGGAGACGCAGCACCGGATAGGTCGCGCCGGCCAGCAGATGGTCGTCGGCAATCTGGTCCTCGAGGTAGCGGCCCTTGATCCCGGCGTTGAAGGCGTTGGCGGCATTCGTACTGATCTCGCTGCCGAACAGATCGAGGGTCAGCGAGAAATGCAGGTTGGCGCGCTTCTGCATCGTCGGCAGGTCGATGACGCCCTGCGCGCGCACCCGCTCGACGTCGGTCGGGTCGTCGATGCCGGCTTCCCGCATCGCCGCGCAGGTCCGCTCGATGATGCGGCCGACCCCGGATTGGCCGACGAACATGTGGTGCGCCTCTTCGGTCAGCATGAAGCGGCAGGTCCGCGACAACGGGTCGAAGCCCGATTGCGCCAGCGCATGCAGCTGCATCTTGCCGTCACGGTCGGTGAAAAAGGTGAACATGAAAAACGCCAGCCAGTCGGGCGTCGCCTCGTTGAAGGCGCCGAGAAGGCGCGGGCTGTCCCGGTCGCCCGAGCGCCGGCGCAACAGGTCTTCGGCTTCCTCGCGCCCGTCGCGGCCGAAATATTTCTGGAGCAGATAAACCATCGCCCACAGGTGCCGGGCCTCCTCGACATTAACCTGGAACAGGTTGCGCAGATCGTAGAGCGAGGGGGCGGTGGCGCCGAGACGGCGCTGCTGCTCGACCGAAGCGGGCTCCGTATCGCCCTGCACGACGATGAGGCGCCGCAGCATCGCGCGGTATTCGCCCGGCACCTCCTGCCAGGCGGGCTCCCCCCGGTGCGCCCCGAACGGGATCGTGCGGTCCGCCACCGCCGGCGCGAGCAGGATGCCCCAGCGGTAATCGGGCATGCGGACATAGCCGAACCTCGCCCAACCATCCGACTCGACGCTGACCGCGGTTCGCAGGTAGACGAGGCTCGACTGGAACCCGTCGGGGCCGCGCTCCTTCCACCACTCTAGACAGCCCGGGTGACAGCTTTCGAGCGCGCGGCGCAGGCGCGGGTCGGCGTTGAGCCCGACATTGTTCGGGATGAGGCCGTCGTAATCGACCATCGTGGCGTCGGACATGGGCTTCTCCCTTTGTCAGACCCCTTGCCCGTCATTCCCGCGAAAGCGGGAATCCAGGGGGCCGAGATCGCGTCGCTCGCTCTGGACCCCCGCTTTCGCAGGGGTGACGATAACCAAATACAAATACACAGCGCATGTTCAGCAGACCCCTACACCCGCTCCGGATCGAAGCTCGGGCGCAGCCCGGTGCCGTAGCGTTTGAGCGCGCTCTCCTCGCCCGCCGCGTTGGGGCGCTGGAAGATCCAGTTCTGCCAAAGGCTGAGCCGGCCGAAGATGCGGGTCTCCATGGTCTCCGGCCCGGCGAACCGCAAATTGGCCTCGAGCCCGCTCAGCGCGTCCGGTGAAAAGCTCGCCCGCTCGTCGAGTGCGAAGCGGATTTCGTCGTCCCAATCAACCTCGTCATAGCTCGCGGTGACGAGCCCCAGCGCCTCGGCCTCCGCGGCATCGAGCGCCCTACCGATGCACTCCCGCGCGCGCTCCAGGCTAAGGGGCTCGCCGAGAAAGCGGGTGGCGAGGCGGGTCAGACCGTTGCCCATTGCATAGGCGCCAAAATTCAAGGGCGACAGGGAGAGGGTCGCGGCGGCGCGATTGTCGCCCGCGCGCGAGCCCGAAAACATGCACGAGCGGTCGGCGGCAAAGACCAGCTCGGCGAGGCTGCCGGCAAAGCAGCTGCCGGGCTCGACGAGGGCGAAGAGGCTGCGCGAGGTGACGTCGATGCGTTTGAGGACGCGCTTCCAGAGGAGCCGCACCTCGCGCACCAGCCAGTCGCCGGCGTGGGTATCGAGCAACGCATCGGATGCGAGCACCGCCGCGGCATCGCCCTCCGAGCGGAACACGATTGTGCCGAGCCCCGGCTCGTTGAAGCGCAGGTGGAGGATCGCATCGTCGAGTTCGCGCGCCACCGCCAGCGGCCAGAACGCCGCTCCCTCGGCGTGAACGCCGGCGAGACCCTCCGGCACCTGCGCCGGCCCGAGCACGGTGATCGTGGCGCGCCGGCGTGTTCGGTCGAGCGCGACCCGGACATGGCCATAGGCGACCCCGTCGTCAGTGACCCGGCGTTCGAGTGCCGGCAGCTTTATGCCTTGCGCTCCCGGCGGGCGATCCGAGGTCGCGCCCATCGCCGCGGCGCGCTCGGCGACCGCCGTTTCCCAGGCCGACGGCGGCACGATCTCGTCGGCGAGCCGCCAGTCGAGCGCGCGTCGGCCGCGCACCCCTTCCTCGCTCGCGCAGAACACATCGGCGCGGTCGCGCCGCATTTTGCGCTTGTCGGTGAGGCGGGTCAGACCGCCGGTGCCGGGCAGGACGCCGAGCAGCGCAAGCTCGGGCAAGGACACCGCCGAGCGCCGGTCGTCGATCAGCATGATCCAGTCGCACGCCAGCGCCAGCTCATACCCGCCGCCGGCCGCGGCGCCGCCGAGCGCCGCGAGGTAGCGCTGCCCGGAATGCTCCGACGCATCCTCGATCGCGAGGCGCGTCTCGTTGGTGAATTTGCAGAAATTGACCTTGTGCGCATGCGAAGCGCGGGCGAGCGCACCGATATTGGCGCCGGCGCAGAATACGTTCTCCTTGGCCGAGCGGATCACCACCGCACGCACCTCCGGGTGCTCGAAGCGCAGCCGCGTCACCGCGTCGGCCAGTTCGATGTCGACCCCGAGATCGTACGAATTGAGCTTCAGCTCGGTCCCGGGAAAGATGCCGCCGGCCGGATCGACATTGAGCGTCAGGGTCGCGACGGCACCCTCGCAGGCGAGCCGCCAGTGGCGGTAACGGGCGGGGTCGGTGGCGCAATCGATGTGCATGACCAGGGGACCTTGCGGCATGACACCATTATATGCCCGATCCGTTCCAATCGGCAGCGATAGCGGCGCCCCTCACCCCAATCC
>DATCQF010000689.1:0-3853 GCA_036569735.1 Allostellaceae bacterium
ACCGGCGCCGAGGGGGTCGGCCTCTTCCGCACCGAGATCCCGCTGTTGACGCGCAACGCCTTTCCCGACGTCGCCGATCAGACCGCGTTTTACCGGCGCGCCTATGAACAGGCCGAGGGAAGGCCGATCGTGTTCCGCACGCTCGATATCGGCGGCGACAAGGTGCTGCCCTATCTCGCCCACACGGCGGAGGACAATCCGGCGATGGGCTGGCGCGCCATCCGCATCGGGCTCGATCGACCGGCGATGCTGCGCCAGCAGTTGCGCGCGCTTCTGCGCGCCGCCGGCGGCCGCGACCTCCTCATCAAGTTCCCGATGATTGCCGAGATCGCCGAGCTTGAAGCCGCCCGGCGCCTCCTCGACAAGGAAGTGGCCCGCGCCGCGGTGGAGGGCGTCGAAGAGCCGCGCTCGATCAAGCTTGGGGTCATGCTCGAAGTACCCTCGCTCTTGTGGCAGCTGCCGGCCCTCTTGCAGCGCATCGATTTTCTGTCGATCGGCACCAACGACCTGGCCCAGTTCCTCTATGCCTGCGACCGCGGCAATCCGCGCCTCGCCGAGCGCTACGATCTGTTGTCGGCGCCGATGGTCGCATTGTTCCGCGCGGTCATTGCTGAATGCGACACCGCCCAGACCCCGCTCAGCATGTGCGGCGAGATGGCCGGCAATCCGATCGAGGCAATGGTGCTGATCGGGCTCGGCTTCCGCACGCTGTCCTTGACCGCGACCGCGATCGGGCCGGTCAAGACGATGATCCGCAGCCTTGATGCGGGAGCTCTCGCGCGCTACCTCGACGAGATCGGCGAGCGCCCCGACCACTCGCTGCGACGCTGGCTCGAAGCCTATGCCCGCGACCATGCGGTCGTGCTGTAAAGGGGCGTGCAAGAAAGGGGGAAAACACCCGGCGACAACACGCGGCGCGAGACTGCCGCCGCGTGCCGACAATGACCGCAAAAAATTTGTCGCTGCGAGGAGCGGCGCGACAAACGAGGCTCGGCAAACTACACACGGCAGGCGATTCGACAGAATCGGCCACTTGCTTTAGGATGACCCTGTAGCGAGAGCGCGCCGTGAGCCTGTTTCAGCGGATAAAAACACCTTTCGAAGACGTGGCGGAGGACATCCCCGACGAGCCGGGCGTCCGCGCGCGCACGGTAGGCGTGCTGTTGCGCGAGCGCCGCGAAGAACTCGGCTTCGACCTCGACGAGATCGGCGAAGCGCTGAACATCAAGCCGGTCTATCTCGCCGCGCTCGAACAGGGGCGCGCGCAGGAGTTGCCGGGTGCGACCTACGCGATCGGGTTCATTCGCGCCTATGCCCAGATGCTCGGCCTCGACAGCGAGCGCATCCTTGACAGCTACAAGTCCGAATGCGCCGAAATGCAGGCCCGACCGGACCTGTCCCTGCCAGTGCCCCTCGGCGCGCGCAGCGTTCCGGGCGGTCATATCCTGTTGGTGGGGGTGATCCTGGCGGTGTGCGGATACGGCGCGTGGTACTACCTGTCGACCGGCGAACGCACCCGCCCCGAGCGCGTCGCCGCGGTTCCGGCGGAGCTGCAGCGGGTGGCGCAAGGCACCGCGGTGCCATTGCCGGGCGGCGCCCCGCCCGCGCCGTCGAGATCCGGCTCCGGCCCTGCGTCCGGCCCGGCGGCGGCGCCCGGCCCGCGGCTCAGCTCGGGGCTCCTGGCGCCGCAGGATTTATCACCGGCGCTCCCCGACCTCGCGCCTGGCTCGCCAAACCCCGGTTCGCCAGGCCCCGGCGTCGTTGCAAGCCCAGCCGCCGCCGCATCGCCCGCGCCGGCAAACGGCGCGACGGCACGCGAGACCCCTGCCGCCCGGCCGAACGCGGTCCGGCTTGACGGCCCTGGCGCGCCATCGGGCGATAGCGGGGTCAAACCGGGCGATGCCGGCGCCAACCCGGGCGGACGCATCGACATCCGCGCTCTCGCCGATTGCTGGATCCAGGTGCGCTCCGCCGATGATCAGTCGATCGTCTTCTCGCGGGTGCTCAAGACCGGCGAAACCTACCATGTGCCGCGCGCCGGCCTGGTCCTGCGCACCGGCAACGCCGGCGCCCTGGCGATCGCCATCGACGGGAAGCCCGCGCCCACCATCGGCGCCATTGGCACGCTGCGCCGCAACGTCGCGCTCGACCCCGAGGCGCTGCTCGCCGGGACCGCGGTTCACGGCTAGGGCGATTCGCGGGCAGCGCGGTCTTTTTTCTGTCGCCGAAGCGTTCTATAAGCCCGGCTACAAGCTGGCCGGCCAATATCTGCGAGGTTGATCATGAGCGTGCGGCCGTATCGCGACATCCACCGCCGAGCCTGCCGCACGATCCATGTCGGCAAGGTGCCGGTCGGTGGCGACGCGCCGATCACGGTGCAGTCGATGACCAACACCGTCACCAGCGACGTCAAGGCCACCGTCGAGCAGGTGCAGGCCTTGGAGCGGGCCGGCGCCGACATCGTCCGGGTGTCCTGTCCCGACCAGGAATCGGCGCTGGCGTTGAAGCATATCGTGCGCCAGGTCGAGGTGCCGATCGTCGCCGACATCCATTTTCATTACAAACGGGCGATCGAGGCTGCGGAAAGCGGGGCCGCCTGCCTGCGCATCAACCCGGGCAACATCGGCTCCGCCGAGCGTGTCCGCGAGGTGATCAAGGCGGCCAAGGATCATGGCTGCTCGATGCGGATCGGGGTCAACGCGGGCTCGCTCGAACGCGATCTCCTGGAGAAATACGGCGAGCCCTGCCCGGAGGCCATGGTCGAAAGCGCGCTCTCACACGCCAAGATCCTCGAGGACAACGATTTCTTCGAGTTCAAGATCTCGTGCAAGGCATCCGACGTGTTCCTCGCGGTGGCCGCCTATCAGCAGCTCGCCGATGTCTGCGACTACCCGCTGCACCTCGGCATCACCGAGGCGGGCGGCCTGCGCAGCGGCACCGTCAAATCATCGGTCGGGCTCGGCATGCTGTTGTGGGCCGGGATCGGCGACACGATCCGCGTGTCGCTCTCGGCCGACCCGGTCGAGGAGGTCAAGGTCGGCTTCGACATGCTGAAATCGTTGGGTCTGCGCCGGCGCGGGGTCACCGTGATCTCCTGCCCGTCATGCGCGCGCCAGCAATTCCAGGTGATCAAGACGGTCGAACTGCTCGAGGAACGACTCGCGCATATCACGACGCCCTTGACACTTTCGGTGATCGGCTGCGTCGTCAACGGCCCGGGCGAGGCGCGCGAAACCGATATCGGCTTCACCGGGGGCGGCAACAACACCCATCAGGTCTATATCAGCGGGATCACCGACCACCGGCTGAAGGACGGGGATATCGTCGACCATTTGGTCGAGCTGGTCGAGCAGAAGGCCGCCGCGATCGAGGCTGCGAAGCGCGAGGACGCCGCCATGGCGCTCGAGCCGGCGAAGTAACCGCCGCGATCGGCGTCTGACCGATTGGCGTTAGCCCGGGGCTGGGCGAGGCGATCCAGGCCCGGCCCTCCTCCGCATCGAGGCGTGTGAAGACGCGCACTTCGCTGGCGATCAGAAAGCGCAGCGCGTTGACCGTATGCCGGACCCAGCCGGTATCGGTGACGACCGCAATGCGCTCCAATTGCTGCAGACTGCGGATGCCGATGTCGAGATCGTCCCATCCGGCGCCAGGGAATCGGGAGCCGATCTCATAGTACAGCCGGATCTTGCCGTGCCTCTTGAGCGAGGCCTCCATCGCCGGCCGCAAGACATCGTCGCACTCTTCGTTGGTGACCCGCCCTGTCGCGACGTACCGACGACGTTATCGGGCAACTCCTTGATGATTTCGATCATGAGGCGCCCCTGTCCCAACACCATTTTAATTGGTTCGATAC
>DATCQF010000690.1:0-2401 GCA_036569735.1 Allostellaceae bacterium
GCCTTGCGGCGCGCCAATTCGTCGGGCGCGACCAGCAGCTCGATGCGGCGTTCCTTGACCGAAAGCCGGATGCGGTCGCCGTTCCTCACCTTGGCGAGCGGCCCCCCCGATGCCGAGTCGGGTGTTACATGCAAAACGATCGAGCCGTAGGCGGTGCCGCTCATCCGCGCGTCGGAGATGCGTACCATGTCCTTCACCCCGGCGCGGGCGAGCTTCGCCGGGATCGGCAGATAGCCGGCCTCCGGCATCCCTGAAGCCGACAGCGGCCCGGCGTTCTGCAGCACCAGGAAATCGTCGGGGGTCACGTCGAGATCGGGGTCGTCGATGCGCGCCGACAGATCCGCGAGCGAGGTGAAAACGACCGCGCGGCCTTCCTTCTCGAACAATTTCGGGTCGGCGGCGGAGCGCTTGAAGATGGCGCCCTTGGGGGCGAGCGAGCCGAACAGCGCAACGAGCCCGCCGACCGGCTGCAGCGGCTCGGCCAGCGGCCGGATCACCTCGCGGTCGACCTGCCGGCCGCCCGGCCCATCCGCTGCCGCGAGACGCTCGCCCAGGGTTTCTCCGGCGACGGTCAGGCAACCCAGATGCAACAGCGGCTTCAATTCGCGCAATACCGCGCCGATGCCGCCGGCAGCGAACAGATCCTCCATGTAATGCGGCCCGGTCGGCATCAGATCGACGAGGACCGGGGTCGAATCGCTGATCTCGTTGAGGTGCTTCAGATCGATGTCGATGCCGGCGCGCCCGGCGATCGCGGTCAGGTGCAAGACGGCGTTGGTCGAGCCGCCGATCGCCATCAGGACGCGCAGCGTGTTCTCGACCGATTGCGGGGTGACGATGCGGTCGGGGGTGAGGCGACTCGCGGCGAGCTGCATCGCGGCGCGCCCGGTGGCCTCGGCGGCGCGCAGCCGGTCGGCGTGCACCGCCGGGATCGCCGCGCTCCCCGGGAGGATCATGCCGAGCGCCTCGGCAAGCGAGGCCATCGTGCTCGCGGTGCCCATCACCGCGCAGGTCCCCGCGGTGGTCGCGAGATTGCCCTCGATCTCGCCGATTTCCGCCGCGCTGACCTCGCCGGCGCGGAACTTGGCCCAGAAGCGTCGGCAGTCGGTGCAGGCGCCGAGCCGCTCGCCCTGCCAGCGCGAGGTCAGCATCGGCCCGGCGACGAGGCCGATCGCCGGCCGGTTCGCCGAGATCGCACCCATCAGCTGGGCCGGCACCGTCTTGTCGCAACCGCCGACCAAGACGACCGCATCCATCGGCTGGGCGCGGATCATCTCCTCGGTGTCCATCGCCATCAGGTTGCGGAACATGAGGCTCGTCGGGCTGAGAAATACTTCGCCCAATGAGATCGTCGGGAAGACCAGCGGCAATCCGCCGGCGGCGAGGACCCCGCGCTTCACCGCGTCGATCAGCTCGGGGAAATGGCGGTGGCAGTTGTTGAAGCCGGACCGCGTGTCGGCGATGCCGATCACCGGCCTCGCCAGCATCTCGGCCGAATACCCCATCGAACGGGCAAACGAGCGCCGCAGGTAGAGCGCGAAATCGGGGTCGCCATAATTGGTCAGCCCCACCGCCAAGCCATGCGGGGAGGTGTCGGCCGGTTCGGTCATAGGGTGCCTTTCGCAACACGGATCGGCATCAGCTTGCCGCCCGACCGGGTGCGCCGGCAAGCGCGGCGTTGGTGCCAGCGCCAGTTGGCGCCTTGGGCGGTGCGGCGGCCGGCGCTTCCGCCGGGCGGCCGCCACTCGACACGAACAGCACCGAGCGGTCGGATTGCGCCAGAACCGCGGCCGGCACGGCGCCGAAGAAGAGGGTCGGTCCCGAGCGCGCGCTGACCCCCATGACGACCAGATTGTGCCGGCCAGCCTTGAGCTGCCGCAGGATCGCATCGGCCGCCTCGGTACCGGTGCGCACCGCGGTGCGAACCTCGACGTCCATGCGGTCGCCGAGAGCGACGATGTCGCGCAGGATCGCCTCTTCGTCGGCCGCGATCGCCCAGGCGGCGCGCAGCTCGCGGCGCCACGGCCGCCGGCTCGGGGCTGCGACATAAAGCGCGGTAACCGAACCGTGATCGGCCCGCGCCAACGCCATCGCAACTTCGGCGCCGCGCCGCGAATAGTCGGTTCCGGTCACCGGCACCAGGATGTCGAGCGAGCGCCCGATCTCGGCCCGGCGGTGCGCCCCGCGCGCCTCGGCGACCGCGAAGGGACCTTTGAACTCCGCCGCGACGCGCGCGACCTTGTCGTCGAACACCCCATCCACGGCCGCGGGCTCGACCCCGATGACGAGGAGGTCGTAGCCCTTCTTCGCCTCGTCGGCGACCGCCTCCTCGAACGGCTTCTCCTCCGACCGCATCGTGATGTCGACCGGCGCCGGGGCGACATCGGGTTCGGGGTTGTCG
>DATCQF010000691.1:0-4650 GCA_036569735.1 Allostellaceae bacterium
CAGCTCGACCCGCTTCCTGGTGCCGAGCGGCAGCCCGCCGGCGGGGCGCAACGCGACCTCGTCGAGTTGGAGCATATGGAGGAGCGACCAGGCGATTTGATTGAGCGCCTGCTCGTCCCGGCGCACCCAGGGCAGGCGCAACGCATCGCTGGCGAAATCGCTGCGGCTGCGGGCATGACCGCCGATTCGCACATTGTCGAACACCGATTGCGGCGCAAACAGCGCGAGGTTCTGGAAGGTCCGCCCGATGCCTATCTCGGCGATGCGATGCGGCGGCCGCCCCAGCATCGATCGCCCATCGAACAGGATGTCGCCGCGATTCGGGGTGTAAAGCCGGCTCACACAGTTGAAGAGGGTGGTTTTGCCGGCGCCGTTCGGGCCGATCAGACCGAGGATCTGGCCCTCCTCGATCGTGAAGGAGACGCCGTCGAGCGCGACGATGCCGCCGAAGCGCACGGCGATGTCGCGGATGTCGAGCAGGGGCACCCGCGGGGCGGCGGGGGCGGTCTCATGCGTCGCGGTCAAACCGGCGCTAGCCCCATGGCCCGCCGCCAAGGGCCACCGCCAATGGGGCCGCCGCCAATGGCCGCAAACCAAACCGGCCGTGCATCAGGCGCCTTCCTCCCGGTTGCCGCTCTTGCGCCGAAGACGCCGTGATAAATCACCGGGGACCCTGCCGGCCGCGAATCGCCGAGTCAAGGCGCTATCGCCCGAGGGTCGCCCGCCGGTTTGGGCGCGGATCGTTGCGGCCAATCGACAAGCGCAGGCAAATCCGGGATCATCCGGTCGCCAATACGGTTGGCTACTTGTTCAAGCGTGCCACCATGCAGGCGTGCCACCATGCAGGCGTGCCACCAATGATCGTCACAATCTTCACCGCGCCCGGTCGACATCGGCGTAGCCTTGCCGGCAAAATTCGCCGCGCGAGGCCGCGATGATCGTCACCTGCCCGAACTGCGCGACCCGCTATCTGATCGACGACGCAGCGCTAGGCGACGTCTCCGGGCGCCGCGTGCGCTGCGCGAGCTGCGGCAATCTGTGGACCTATTCGACCGAGGCGGAGGCCATCCATGCGGCGGTCGCCGAACTGACAGCGGAGGCTGCAATGGCAACTACCACGCCCGAAGGCCCTCCGGTCGCGGAGCCGGGTCGCGCCGAGCCCAGGATCCAATCCCCAGCCTACTCCGGGGGTGGGGCGGGTCCGACGGCGCAAGGGCGCCCTTCGGTCGCGGTCGAGCTGCCCGCGGCGGCGCGCCGCCGCGGGCTCCGGGCCGCCGGCCTCGCCCTGATCGTCCTCGTTGCCGTGCTGGTGCTCGGCGCCGTCCTGGGGCGCGACAGGATCATCGCGACGTGGCCGGCCACCGCTCCGGTCTATGCGACGCTCCATCTGAGGGAGCAGCCCGGCGCCGGCCTCGATGTCACGGTAACGCCGACGCGGACCACCCAATCGCTCGTCATCGACGGCAATATCGTCAACGGCAGCGCCACGGCGCGGCGCGTCCCCCGGCTGCGCGTCACGTTGCGCGACGGCAACAAGAACGACCTCGAATCCAAGCTGATCGATCCGCCGGTCGACCGGCTGGCACCAGGCGCAACCGCTCGCTTCAATACGGTGTTCGAGCACCCAAGCATCACCGCGACCGGGGTTGACGTGACCTTCGCCACGGACTGAGCTGTCGCGATCGCGGGCTCGCGAGGCGGGTCTGCCGGCGGGCAGCAACTCGAACCAAAAATCAGAGAACGGGCGGAGGGCACATGAGCGGACTACTTATCTTCCTGGTCGTCGTAGCGGTCATCGTGCTGGCGGTGATCGCGCGAGGGGTGCGCACGGTGCCGCAGGGCTATCAATGGACGGTGGAGCGGTTCGGCCGCTATCGGGTCACCCTCTCGCCGGGGTTGGCGTTGATCAACCCGTTCATCGACGGGATCGGCCGCAAGGTCAATGTCCAGGAAACCGTGCTGGAGATCCCGGCGCAGAACGTCATCACCAAGGACAACGCCTCGGTCATCGTCGATGGCATCGTGTTCTACCAGGTCATCGACGCCGCCCGGGCCTCCTACGAGGTGCAGGACCTCGATTCGGCGGTGACCAACATAACCATGACCAACATCCGCACGGCGATCGGCGCGCTCGATCTCGACGAGACCCTGTCGAAGCGCGACGAGATCAACGAGCGGCTGCTGCGCGTGCTCGACGCGGCGACCGAGCCGTGGGGGACAAAAATCACCCGGGTCGAACTGAAGGACGTCCGTCCGCCCGAGGATGTTCAGCAGTCGATGTCAAAGCAGCTGACCGCCGACCGCGAGAGGCGCGCCGCGATACTGCGCGCCGAAGGCATCAAGCAGGCCGCGATCCTCGAAGCCGAGGGCACCAAGCAATCGCAGATACTCGCCGCCGAAGGGCGCCTCGCGGCGGCGCAGATGGATGCCGAGGCACGCGAAAGGCTCGCCGAGGCCGAAGCCATAGCCACGACGGCGGTGTCTAAGGCGGTCTCCGAAGGCAATGTGCAGGCGCTCAATTACTTCATCGCCCAGAAATACGTCGAGGCGATGACCGTAATCGGCCAATCGCCGAACGCGCGCCTCGTCCTGATGCCGATGGAAACCAGCGGGCTGGTCGGCGCGATCGCCGGCATCGCCGAACTCACCAGGAGCGTGCGCCCGGCGTAATAGCCCCGCGGGATCAACAGCCGAATGGGACGCCGACGATGATGGAAATTGCCTGGTGGGCCTGGGTGATCTTCGCGGGGGTTCTCGCGCTGGCCGAACTGCACGTACCGGGGAGCTACCTGGTGTGGATCGCGGTTGGCGCGGCGCTGACGGGTGCGGCCGATGCCGCTTTCGGGCTCTCCGTCGAGGAGCAACTCGGCATCTTTGCCGCATCCTCGGGGCTGAGCTGCGTCGTCGGCTACTTCGTCTATCGCCGGATGCATCGGCAGCATCGCGGAGAGACCCTGCTCAACGACCGGAGCCTGGCGATGGTCGGCGCCCGCGGCACGGTGTGCGAGGCCTTTTCCAACGGACGCGGCAAGGTGCGCCTGGGCGATGGCGTCTGGCTCGCCGACGGCCCCGACCTCGCCGAGGGTGCGCCCGTCGTGGTCAGCGCGGTCCGCGGAACGCGCCTTGTCGTGCAGGGGATGCAACCCAGACCCGGCCCCGGCCTCGCGGACGCCGCGCGCGCCACTTGACGGATTCCGGCGGCGCGCCTGCTGTCGCGGCCCCGCTTAATGCTTGCGGGCGAAATATTGGGCGCGCGCGAGCAGCCGCGCCAGGCGGCCGCGCACGCCAAGCGGAGGTTCGCCCCGCAGCACGGCCGGCATCCTGCCGCCGACCACCCGGCCGCCTTTGGCATCCAGCATCTGGCCCTTCTTGTTGAAGCGGACCTGGTTCCCACCGACCAGTAGGATCCCGAGGTCCTTATGGTCCAGATCCCAGTTGCGCACCGGGCCGGTGTCGATATGCATAAAGCTGGAATGCGGATACCAGCCCACCCCGCCGCACTGCATCGCGCGCGCCGCCTTCATCGCCTCGGCGAGCTTGTCGCCGAAATGCACGTCGAGGGCCCGGCCATAGAGATGCTGGCTGTTTTCGGCGACACCGACATTATGCTTGGCCAGCATCGCGTTGGTCTGCGGTGTGCGGTAGGCCGAAAGGATCGTAGCGCGTGTCTGGCCGACTTCCCGCATAACCCTGGCGAGAAAATCTATGACCCCGACATCGATGTCGATCTTTTCACCGCAATGAAAATCGCGCAGGAACTCCGAAAGCTCCTCCATCGCTCGCGGGATCGGCCCCGAATCGTCGCGGTAGATGCCGCTGAACGTCTCGCCGGTATGCGGATTGCTGAGATTGAGCCGGTACGGTCGCGGTGGCGGTGGCGGTAAAGGTACGGCGCGGACTAGGTGGGGCAGGGCTACCGTACCAGCGATTAACGATAGTAAAAGCCGTCGATCCATCGTCCCCGATTAAAGATAATTTCGATCAAGGGTACTCGATTCCGCTGTGATCCGCGGAGGCCGCGTTACAGAGCGTCACTGCACGCAACAGACTATAACCGGGAAACAACAGTTTGCAACTGCGGCAAACCGCTACAGTCTAAATTTTATCGTCAATTATCCAAGTCAAAATCGCTTTAGTAGACGCTCTATATAATCGAGTTCTATCTGAGGTCGAGAGCGCTCACCGGCACGACGGCGCAGTTCATCGAGGATCTGACGCGATTTCTGGAGAATGCCCTCGTCGGGGATCTTGACGTCGCCCTGATCGTAGGTGCCATTGTTCGACGCCGGCCGGCCGAACGGATCGCGCTCGACGCGGGCGCGCGGATCGCCGCGGTCGCTCGCGCCGACCTCGTCGCCATTGGGGTCGCCCCACCCGTTGCCGAGGCGCTTCTGGAGCTGCTGGGCAAAATCGCGCGCCGCCTGCTGCAGCTGATCGAGCGCCTCGGTCTGCGGCCGGATCGCCTCACCCGGCCGGCTGCGCTGCAACGCGCCGGTGGCGTCGCGCATCGCCCGCTCGGCCCGGCCGAACGGCTCGGGGATTTCGCCCATCCCGTCGCCCATCCGGCGCATCATCTCGCCGAGCATGCGGCGCACCCCCTCCTGCTGGCCGGCGGCATCGCCCATTTCGCCGGGTTGGCCGGAATCGGCC
>DATCQF010000692.1:0-5399 GCA_036569735.1 Allostellaceae bacterium
CGATCGCAGCCCCCTGTCAACATCTTGTGGTACCCAGGTGCCTAGCCACTATCACCGCCAAGCCGCTACCCCAGGTGAGCAATTACGCCGGTCACGTGGCGTCACGCGATCAAGGCCATTTTCGTTCCACCCTTATTGGTCTTGGTGATGCTGCAATGCACCGAGGCTATACCCCGAAGGTGCAAGATATTCATACGCTCCTCGATATGACCGAGAGCCTCATAGCATCTATTTTCGTACACCCTGAGCGCGCAGAGAATGTTCGGGCCAGAATCCCGCCGCGCGGCGGGCAGTAAGGGGGAGAGGCCCATCCGTTCGGGAGTTACGGTGACAATTTATTTATTCGAAGTTACGCGGAGTTACGGTGACAGTTTACTTATATGATGGGCGGCGATGCGCACCTACCGGTCGATCCAGGCGATGCGCAGGACGTTGGTCGAGCCGGGGGTGCCGAAGGGGACGCCGGCGGTGATGACGACGCGCTCGCCTGACTTGGCGATCTCCTCGCGATGGGCGGCGCGCACCGCCTTTTGCACCATGTCGTTGAAATTCCTGATATCGGGGAGATGCACGCAGTGCGCGCCCCACAGGAGGGCGAGGCGGCGCGCGGTCGCGAGGTTCGGGGTGAGGGCGAGGATCGGCACCGAAGGACGCTCGCGCGCCGCGCGCAAGGCGGTCGCGCCCGAGCTGGTGAACGAGACGATCGCCGCGGCGCCGACCGTCGCGGCGACCTGACAGGCGGCCGCGCTGATCGCGTCGGGGGCGGTGTGCTCGGGCGGCATGCGGCTCGCATCGAGATTGCCGAAATAGAGCGGGTCCGCCTGCACGCGGCGTGCGATGCGATCCATCATCGCGACCGCCTCCACGGGGTACTGCCCGACCGCGGTTTCGGCCGACAGCATGACCGCGTCGGCGCCCTCGTAGACCGCGGTGGCGACGTCGGAGGCTTCCGCCCGGGTCGGGGTCGGCGCGGAGACCATCGATTCGAGCATCTGCGTCGCGACGATCACCGGCTTCCCGGCAACCCGGCAGGCATGGATGACCTGCTTCTGGACGCTCGGCACGTCTTCGGGGGGCATCTCGACGCCGAGATCGCCGCGCGCCACCATCAGCGCGTCCGAGAGCTCGATGATCTCGTCGAGCCGGGCGATCGCCGACGGTTTTTCGAGCTTGACCATGAGCCCGGCGGCGTTGCCGATCAGCTTTCGCCCCTCCGCGACATCCTCGGGACGCTGCACGAAGGAGAGCGCCACCCAATCGGCGCCGTGGCTCAATGCGAAGGAGAGGTCGGCGCGGTCCTTTTCGGTGATCGCCGAGATCGGCAGCACGACGTAGGGTACGTTGACCCCCTTGTGGTCCGAGAGGGTCCCGCCGACGAGGATTTCGGTGTCGGCGAAATCGGCGCCGCATTCGGTGATCCTGAGGCGCAGCTTGCCGTCGTCGAGGAGGAGCTCGGTCCCCGGCGCCACGGCGGCGAAGACTTCGGGATGCGGCAAGGGCGCGCGCCTCGCATTTCCCGGGCTGGGGTCGAGGTCGAAGCGAAACCGCGCCCCGGCCACCAGCTCGGCACGGCCATCGGCGAAATTGCCGACGCGCAGCTTGGGGCCCTGCAGATCGGCGAGGATGCCGATGGGGCGCCCGGTCTCGGCCTCGACCTGGCGGATGTCCTCGAACAGCTGACGCTTCTCGTCGTGGCTGCCGTGGCTGAAATTGAGCCGGAACACGTCGACCCCGGCATCGAACAGCGCCCGCAGGCGCTCGGGGCCGGCGCTCGCCGGGCCGAGGGTCGCCACGATCTTTGCGCTGCGCTGTCGTCGCATGGGTCGGTTCCTGCCGCGCCCCCGATCAGCCAGCGGTAGGACGCGCGAGGACGAGGATGGCTCGGAAATCGTTGACATTGGTCAAGGTCGGACCGGTTACGACAAGATCCCCGAGGGCCGAAAAAAAACCGTACCCGTCATTCTGCGCCAGCTTCTCCGCGATTCCGATGCCGAGCGAAGCGGCACGCGAGACCGTGTCCGGGTAGATGATCGCCCCGGCATTGTCTTCAGTTCCGTCGATGCCGTCTGTGTCGCAGGCCAGCGCCGCCACATCGGGCGCGCCCCCGGGGGCATTGGCAAGCGCGGCGGCGAGCGCCAGCAGGAATTCGCTGTTGCGGCCGCCGCGGCCGCCGCCGCGCAGGGTGACCGTGGTTTCCCCGCCGGACAGCAGCACCACAGGCGGCGGCACAATGCCGGAGCCGACGCGGAACTGCCCGGCGCCGACCTGCTGCGCGATCGCCGCATGCACCGCCGCGACGTCGCGCGCCTCGCCCTCGATCCGGTCGCTCAGCACAATCGGGGTGACATTGCGCGCGAGGGCGGCCTCGGCGGCGGCGAGAAGCGCCTGCTGCGGGCTGGCGATCAGCTCGAACCGGGTCCGGGCGAAGACCGGGTCGCCGGGTTTGGGCGTCTCCTCGGCGGCGGCGGCAAGGTGGGCCCGGACGGCGCGCGGCTCCTCGATGCGGTATTTTTCCAAGACCGCCCGCGCATCGGCAAAGCTCGTCGGGTCGGGGACCGTCGGGCCGGAGGCGATCACCGCGGGAGCGTCCCCTGGCACGTCGGAAATCGCCAGGGTGATGACCCGGGCCGGCGCCGCGGCTGCGGCGAGGCGGCCGCCCTTGATCATCGAGAGGTGCTTCCTCACGGTGTTGATCTCGCCGATCGTCGCGCCGCAGCGCAGCAGCGCCCGCGTCACCCTCTGCTTGTCGCCGAGCGTCAGCCCCGCCGCCGGCAATGCCAGAAGCGCCGATCCGCCGCCCGAGACGAGGCACACCAGCTGATCCTCGGGCCCGGCTCCGCGCGCGAGATCGAGGATGCGGCGCGCCGCCGCCTCCCCGGCCGGGTCGGGCACCGGATGAGCGGCCTCGATAATCTCGATGCGCTCGCAGGGCGCGGCATGACCGTGGCGGGTGACGACGATTCCTTCGAGGGGACCCGGCCAGGCGCTTTCGAAGGCGCGTGCCATCGCGGCCGACGCCTTCCCGGCGCCGACCACGATGGTGCGGCCCGGGACGCGCTCCGGCAGATGCGCGAGGGTCGCCTGCGCCGGGTCGGCAGCGGCGAGAGCCGCGTCGAATAGCGCGAGCAGGAACTCCCGGAGCGCGCTACATTCGCGCGTGTTCACGCATGAATTCCTTCTGGCCGCTTGCCTCTGGTCGATTGGCCCTTGCCATTCGCGGTGCCATTTCATATCGACCATGCCGGAAAGGCCAGCCTTAGATACGAGTGGGCATGAGGAGGCGCGCCTTTCCTGCCCCAGGGGAGAATAGGGTGAGGGTTTTGCGCCGACGCGGCGCTGTTGTCGCGGCTTGGTTGTCAGTGTGCGCGATGCTCGTGGCACCGGGGATCGTGGCGCCGGGGATCGTCACACCGGCGCGCGCCCAGCCGCCGGATGCTCCGTTCTCCGAAATATTCGCCCAACTCGCCGGACGGCTCGTCGGTGTTGTCGTCAACATCTCGACCCAGGCCGCGCCGCCCACCGCCAAGACCGCGCAGGAAGCGCCGCCAAACTCGCCCGGAAACACGCTCGACGAAGTGTTCCGCGACTTCTTCGGCGAGAAAGGCGCACCCGGAGCGCCGGGCGCGCGAATCGCCTCGCTCGGCTCGGGGTTTGTCATCGACCCGTCGGGGTTGATCGTCACCAACAACCACGTGATCGCCAATGCCGAGCAGATCACCGTGACGCTGTCCGACGATACCGCGCTGCAGGCGCAGGTCATCGGGCGCGATGCGGTCACCGACCTGGCCCTGCTCAAGGTCGATGCCAAGACCCCGCTGCCCGCCGCCAGTTGGGGCGACGCGAGCAAGACCCGGGTCGGCGACTGGGTCCTGGCGATCGGCAACCCGTTCGGTCTCGGCGGCACGGTTACCGCCGGGATCATCTCGGCAACCGCACGCGACATCCATTCCGGGCCCTACGACGACTATTTGCAGACCGATGCGTCGATCAACCGCGGCAATTCCGGCGGGCCGATGTTCAACCTGTCGGGTGAGGTGATCGGTATCAACACCGTCATTTATTCACCGTCGGGCGGCTCGATCGGCATCGGGTTTGCGATCCCCTCCGCCCTCGCCCAGCCGATCATCGAGCAGCTCAAGGCCACCGGGAAGGTCGAGCGCGGCTGGATCGGGGCGCGCATTCAGCCGGTCACCGACGACATCGCCGAGAGCGTCGGGCTCGACAAGAGCCGGGGCGCGATGATCGCCGCGATCGATCCCGGGAGCCCGGCGGTGCCCGCCAAGCTGCAGCCGGGCGATGTGATCCTCAGCTACGACGGGAAGCCGATCGAGCGCAGCCGTCAGCTGCCGCGGCTGGTCGCCGACACGCCGCCGGACAAGCTGGTCAAGGTGACGATCTGGCGCGACGGCAAGGAATACGAGGTCGAGCTGAAGGTGGCGGTACTCAATCCCAGTCGCCCGCCGCCCGCGCCGCCCGAGCCGGAAAAACCGAAGCCGGCCGTCGCCATCGATGCATTCGGCCTCAAGCTCGCCAAGCTGAGCCCGGAGCTGAAGAAGCAATTCTCATTGCCCGACGCGGCAAAGGGCGTGGTCATCACCGAGGTGCCGCCGAACAGTGCCGCGGCGGCGCAGGGCCTGCGCCCGGGCGATCTGGTGATCGCGGTTGGGCACACCTCGGTCAAAACCCCCGAGGAGATGCCGCAACTCGCCGCCGCGGCGAAAAAGGCCGGTCAGAAAAAGGTGCTGGTGCGGGTCGAACGGGAGGGTAACACGCGGTTTGTCGCGCTGCCGCTGGAGGCGAGCTGAACCGGGGGCGCCATGCTCCCCCGCGCTTGGCCAGGTGGTGCCCAGGGGCGCCAGACGGTGACCGGGCGAAAACGCCGGCATTGTGGGGCGGACCCGGCAAGAAAATCGCCCGACATGATCGAAATCACACGGGTTCCGGGGGCGCGCCCATAGAGTGCGGCGCAACTGGATTGATGGGGTCTCCCGATGCTCTCCGATTACCGAATTTTTGCCGATTACCGAATTTTTGTCCTGGGCGCCGCGCTCGCCGTCGCCGCACCGGTCATGGCGCTTGCCCAGGCCATGCCCGGCCACCACCCAGCCGGGTCTCCCGCGGGGCCGGAAATGATGCGGCAGCATGACCGGCAGGGCGTGACGTCGGGCGCTCACCCTGGGATGCACGCCGGGACGGAGGCCTCGACGCTGCCAGCCCCGACAATGCCCGGCCAGGATGCCTTCGGCGCCGTCCAGGAGATCGTGCATATCCTGGAGGCGGATCCAAAGACCGATTGGTCCAAGGTCGCTCTCGAGCCGCTGCGCCAGCACCTGATCGACATGAACGAGGTGACGCTCGGGGCCGCTGCCGCAGCGACGGAAATCGACGGCGGCTTGAGG
>DATCQF010000693.1:0-3433 GCA_036569735.1 Allostellaceae bacterium
GCATCGAGATCCCAGAGGGGGCGCCGCTCACGAACGCAGTCTCGGATCTTCTCGGAGATCACGTCTTGATGTACGCCTCCGATTACCCGCACGGCGAGAGCCACTTCCCGGCATCGGCCGGCATCGTGCTCGGCTGGGACATGCAGGAACCGCGCAAGCGCAAGCTCATGTGGGACAACGCGACCCGCCTCTACGCCCGCGCCGGCCTCGGCTGAGCGGGCACGGCCGCGATTTATCGCGTGCGTACCGGGCCGCGATGATTAAGATCAGGCTCGATCGGCTTTCACCATTCCCGGATACGCCCGCCATGCCCGTTACGCCATCGCAACAAGTCGTCGCCGAGTTAGCCCCGACCGGTGTCCTGCGCGCCGCGATTAACATGGGTAATTTCCTCCTGGTCACCGGCAAGGCCCCGTCGGGCGACCCGTCGGGCGTCTCCGCCGACATCGCGGCGGCGATCGCCGCCCGGCTCGGCGTCCCCGTAAAATACGTGCCTTATGCGCGGCCCGGCGAAATGGCGGACGACGCCGAGAAAGGCCTCTGGGACATCGGCAATATCGGGGCCGAGCCGCAGCGTGCCGCGGTCATCAACTTCACCGCCGCCTATTGCGAGATCGAGGCGACCTATCTGGTGCCGGCGGGCTCCCCGATCCGCGGCGTCGGCGAGGTCGACCGTCCCGGCAAGAGCATCGCGGTGACCGCGCGCAGCGCCTATGGGCTGTGGCTCGAAAACAATATCAAGCAGGCCAAGCTGGTGCAGTTCGACAGCGCCGACGCCGCGCTCAAGGCGTTTGTCGACGACAAGATGGATGCCTATGCCGGGCTGCGCCCCGCCCTTGTAGGGCTTGCCGAAAAGCTGCCGGGATCGCGCATCCTCGATGGGCAATTCTCAGCCGTCCAGCAGGCGGTCGGCACGCCGAAAAAGAACGCCGCCGGGTTTGCCTTCCTGCGCGAGTTTGTCGAGGAGGCGAAACGCTCCGGAATCGTCGCGAGCCTCATCGAGCGGCACGGCGTCACCGGCCGTCTGTCGGTCGCGCCGCCCGCCTAGCATCGAAAACCGGCGTGACGCACCCATCATTCCCGCGAAGGCGGGAATCCAGGGCCCCAAGGCATCACGCTTGCCCCTGGACCCCCGCTGTCGCGGGGGTGACGATAGTCGGGATCTGCGGGAGGAACACATGAAGGCGGCATATCTGACCGGGCACGGCGGCGTGGAGAAGTTCCACTATGGCGACATGCCGGACCCGGTCGCGGGGCCGGGCGAGGTCGTGGTCGACATCGTTGCGGCCAGCGTCAACGCGGCGGACTACAAGGTGCGGCTCGGCAGCTACGATTCCAAGATGAAGTTCCCCTACATCCTGGGCCGCGACTTTTCCGGAACCGTCGCGGCGCGCGGGCCCGGCGTCACCGATCTGGCGGTCGGCGATGCGGTATTCGGCGTGTGCGACGCGGGGATCGAGGGAGCCTATGCCGAAAAGATCGCGATCAAGGCCGCGATCATCGCGAAAAAGCCCGAGCATCTGGAGCATGCCGACGCCGCCGCGATGGCGCTGACCAGCCTCACCGCGATCTGGGCGCTCGAGGATACAGCGCAGCTCAAGGCCGGCGAGACCATCCTCATTCAGGGCGGCGCCGGCGGGGTCGCCGGGTTTGCGATCCAGCTGGCGAAACACATCGGCGCCACGGTCATCACGACGGCGAGCGCCCACAACCACGACTATGTGCGCGCCCTCGGCGCCCACCGGGTCATCGACTACAACAAAGAGGACTTCACGACTTCGGTTGCCGGGTGCGATGTGGTTTTCGACACCGTCGGCGGCGAGGTCCAGGTCAAATCCTACAGCGTCTTGAAGCCGGGCGGGCGGCTGGTATGGATCGCCGCGGCGCCCGCCGGGTTCACGCCCTCCCGCAAGGACGTCGAGGTGCTGCGCCCCAGGGTCGCCCGCGACCGCGCCCATCTCGAACGCATGAAAGAACTCTACGAAGCGGGTGCGGTGTGGCCGCCCGCGGTCACCAAATACAACCTCGCCGACGCCGCCGAGGCGCATCGGGTCAGCGAGGGCCGCCATCTGCAGGGCAAGCTGGTGCTGATGGTGCGCTGATCCCCACCGATTCACACAAGGAGAAAGACATGGCCGGCAATGGGCAAATGATCATCGATCTCGACAAAAAACGCATGAGCGCGATGGCGCAAAAGGACATCGCCACGCTGAACGAACTGATCTCCGACGATCTGATATACACCCACTCAACGGCGCGGCTCGACACCAAGAAGAGCCTGATCGGCAACATGGAATCCGGCAGCACCGTCTACACCTCGGTCGTTCCGTCCGATGTCAAGGCACAGGATCTGGGTGACACGGTCGTCCTCACAGGAACCTGCCGCATCGGCGTCAACTCGGGCGGCCGCGCCAACAGTTTTGGCGTCCGCTTCACCGACGTCTATGCCAAGAAAGGCGGGCGCTGGCAGATGGTGACCTGGCAGTCGACGCGGCTTCCCGACTAGATCCGGGCCGGCAACTCCCGCGGCGGCGCCCCAGAGGCGGCGCCTCAGCCCCGCAGGTGCGGCATCACCTCGGCGGCGAAGAGGTCCATGTTGCGCCGCGTCAGGTCGTCCGGGAGGATGCCGAACTGGAGGAGCGCGGCGAGAATGCCGAAGCCGGTGCGCTCGCGCATCCGCTCGATCCCCGCCAGCACCGTTTGGGGGCTGCCGATGAGGGCGGTGCCGCTCTCGATGAGGCCCTCCGCGGTGGCCTTCCCGCCGCCGAGCCCCCGGCGCATTTGCACGAAATTCTTCATCGAGCGCATCGAGGTGTAGCCCGGCGGCATCAGCATCTCGAAGGTCTGGCGCAGGAAGTCGTTGAAGAGGGTCTCGACCGCCCGCCCGGCTTCCGCGAGGGCGCGCTCGTCGGTATCCGCGACATAAATGGGGCACGCCCAGCCGAGCTGATCGGCCGCCGCCTCATAGCCGTATCGCCGGGCCTCTTCGCGATAGGCCGTGTGGTAGCGCGCGACCAGGTCGGCTGACGAAAACGTCACCAGGAACGGATACTTGCGCTTGGGATCGGCGGCCCAGGCGACGGTCTCGCTCGACCCCTGCGACGGGATCCAGATGGGCGGATGCGGGGTCTGGTAGGGCCGCGGCCACAGATTGACGTAGCGCACGTTGAAATGCTCGCCATCGAAGGCGAACGGCCCGGGCTCGGTCCACGCCCGGATGATCAGATCGTGCGCCTCGTGGAAGCGCTCGTGCGAGAAATAGGGATTGATCCCAGACGAGTGGTATTCCGAGCCGATGCCGCGCACAAAGCCGGCGATGATGCGGCCCTTCGACAGATTGTCGAGCATCGCGAATTCTTCGGCGATGTAGACCGGATTGTTCACCAAGGGCAGCGCGCGCCCGAGGATCGCGATCTGGACCCTCTTCGTACGC
>DATCQF010000694.1:0-4533 GCA_036569735.1 Allostellaceae bacterium
GTACGGAGGGGAACCGGGTCGAAATCCGCCTCAGAGATCCGCGTACACGTGGGTCTCGACGTGCGCCCCGGGGTGGGTCACCGCGCCTTTTTCCGCATCGCCCACGGTCTGCGCGTATTTCCACAGTGTGCCCGACTGATAGTTGTTCTTGCGCGGTGTCCAGACGCGGCGCCGCTCGGCCAGTTCGGCGTCGCTGAGGGCGACGTCGATCGTCCCGGAAACCGCGTCGAGCGTGATCTTGTCGCCGTCGCGCAACAGGGCGATCGGGCCGCCGACCGCCGCCTCCGGCCCGATATGGCCGACGCAAAAACCGTGCGTCGCGCCCGAGAACCGGCCGTCGGTGATCAGCGCCACGGTATCGCCGACGTTCTGGCCGTAGAGCGCCGCGGTCGTCGACAGCATCTCGCGCATGCCGGGCCCGCCGCGCGCGCCCTCGTAGCGGATGACGAAAACGTCGCCCGCCTTGTAGCGGCGCTGCTCGACCGCGGCGAAGGCATCCTCCTCGCAATCGAAGCACAGCGCCGACCCGGTGAAGCGCAGGGTCTTCATCTGGGCCACCTTGACGAGCCCGCCCTGCGGCGCGAGGTTGCCCTTCAAGACCATCAGCCCGCCGGTCGGAGACAGTGGCGCGGAAGTCGGCCGCACCACGTCCTGCCCGCTCGGCACCACCACATCGCGCAAATTCTCGGCGATCGTCTTGCCGGTGACGGTCATGCAGTCGCCGTGCAGATAGCCGCCGTCGAGCAGCGCCTTCATCAGGACCGGCACGCCGCCGATATCGTAAAGATCCTTCATCACATAGCGCCCGGCCGGCTTCAGATCGGCGATCAACGGGGTGCGCTTGCAGATCTCGCCGAAATCGTGCAGGTCGAACGCGATGCCGGCCTCGTTGGCGATCCCCGGCAGATGCAGGCCGCCATTGGTCGAGCCGCCGGCGGCGGCGACCACCGTCGCGGCGTTTTCGAGCGCCTTCAGGGTCACGATGTCGCGCGGCCGGATGTTGCGGCGGATCAATTCCATGACGGCCGCGCCCGAGGCTTCGGCATAGGCGTCGCGCGAATCGTAGGGCGCCGGTGCACCGGCCGAGCCGGGCAGCGCGAGCCCGATCGCCTCGGAGACGCAGGCCATCGTATTGGCGGTAAAGAGCCCGCCGCACGACCCGGCCGAGGGGCAGGCAACGCATTCCAGTTCGTGCAGGTCGGCGTCCGACATATTGCCCATGCTGTGCGAGCCGACCGCCTCGAAGACATCGCCGATCGTCACATCCTTGCCCTTGAAGCGGCCGGGCAGGATCGACCCGCCATACATGAAGACCGACGGCACGTTGAGCCGCACCATCGCCATCATCAGCCCGGGCAGAGACTTGTCGCAGCCGGCCAGCCCCACGAGCGCATCGTAGCAATGCCCGCGCATCGTCAATTCGACCGAGTCGGCGATGATCTCGCGGCTCACCAGCGACGATTTCATCCCCTCGTGGCCCATCGCGATCCCGTCGGTGACGGTGATCGTGGTGAATTCGCGCGGCGTGCCGTGCGCGGCCGCGACGCCTTTCTTGGCGGCCTGCGCCTGGCGCGACAACGCGATGTTGCACGGCGCCGCCTCGTTCCACGTCGTCGCCACGCCGACCAGCGGCTGGTTGATCTGCTCTTCCGAGAGCCCCATCGAATAGAGAAAGGCGCGATGCGGCGCGCGTTCCGGGCCGATCGTGACGTGCCGGCTCGGCATGTGCGATTTGTCGATTGCCGGATAGCGTGCGTCGTCGGGCATGGCCGATCTCCTGTGCGGGCGCGATTCGAAAGATTTGCGGCACCGTAGCGGCCCCACCTGGCGCAATCAATGCTCTCGCTGTGTTTGCGACGCGCCGCGCAACCGGGCAATGTTGCGGCGATTTCGGTCGGGCGTGGCGGAGGGCATGAGGCAATGGCAGCGGTCATCGAACGGCACAATGTGACGGTGCAGCCGACCGGGGCGGCGCTCGCCGCCGATATCGCGGGAGTGGACCTTGCCGGCGCGCTCACTCCGGAGACGGCAGCAACCGGCCGGGCAAAAACGTCGCATTAGAGGCAAAAGTCTTGGCCGCGGGAGATTGACGAGCGGAAAATAGTGCTCCCTGAAACCCGGATCCGGAGAATATTTCTCACAATTGGGAGCGCCTGATGAACCATCCAACGCCAGCCGTGCCACTGGTGTCGTCTCCAATAATGCGGTTTGCCGGCGCAGCTTTAACTGCCCTCGTCGCCGTTGCCGCCAACCCGGCGTGGGGCGACGGCAGCAATGATCCGTCCGCCGCCGCCGCGGTCGCCGACGAGATCGCGCACAAGCAAAAAATGCTCAGCCTGTTTCCCGATTCTGCCGGGAGCACGCAGGCGACGCCGTCGGTCATCCCGCAATTGGAGACGGACGTCGATCCAAGCGGGACGATCGCGACGTTTCAGCCGAACGGGCCGACACAGAACGCGACCAACGCTTTTTTCCAGGACCTGGGGAGCAATGGCCGCACCTGCTTCACCTGTCACCAGCCTCAGGACGGCTGGACCGTCAGCGCACAGCACGCGCAGGCGCGGTTTGATGCCGATTCCAACGATCCGCTGTTCCGCCTGGTCGACGGCGCCACCTGTCCCTCGGACGACGTGTCGACCCTCGAGGCAAAGCGCGCGGCCTACAGCCTGCTGACAAAGAAGGGGCTCATCCGCATCGGGCTGCCGATGCAGTCGACGATGGAATTTCGCATCATCGATGTGTCCGATCCCTATGGCTGCAACACCAACCACACAACCGGCCTGACCGGCTCCAAGAGCGGCATCGCATCGTTCTATCGGCGGCCGTTGCCTTCCGCCAATCTGGGCTTCCTCAGCACGATCATGTGGGATGGCCGTGAGCCGGACCTGGTGCATCAATCGGTCGATGCGACGCTCGGTCATGCGCAGGCGAGCGTGGCTCCGACCGCCGCGCAGCAGCAGCAGATCGTCACCTTCGAGGGCTGCGCGACGGCTAACAATCCAGGCCCTTGCGCCAATACGCCAGCGGGCGCCGGCGTCTTTACCGCGCAGATCTCTGACGCCAATGCCGGCAATCTCACCGCCAAGGGCGCTGCCGGAGGTCCAGCCGCGCTGGCGGCCGATCTCGCCGGCTTCTTTATCGGCATCAACGACCCGCTCGGCCTCAACCCGACCGGCGCGGCCTTCAGCCCGGTGGTCTTCGACACCTACGATGCCTGGGCCAACCTCAATGGCCCGGGTTCCACCGACGCCGCGCGCAGCGCCATCGCTCGCGGCCAACAGGTATTCAACAGCATCCCGATCACCATCACCGGGGTCGGCGGATTGAACGATGCGCTCAACCAGCCGAGCATCGCCGGGTTCTGCGCCACCTGCCACGATACGCCCAATGCCGGCAACCACTCGGTGAAGGCGCCGCTGAACATCGGCGTTACCGGCGCCGGAACGCTCAGCCCGGCGGGCCTCGACATCACCGGGCTGCCGGTATTCACGGTTCAGTGCACCTCCGGGCCCTTGGCGGGGCGGCACTTCGAGGTCACCGATATCGGCCGTGCCATGATCACCGGCAAATGCGCCGATATCGGGAAACTCAAAGGACCGATCCTGCGCGGTCTGGCGGCGCGCGCGCCCTACTTCCACAACGGCTCGGCCGGCACGTTGGGCGACGTCGTCGAGTTCTATGACCAGCGCTTCGGTATCGGCTTCACCGCCCAACAGAAGGCGGATCTCCTCGCTTTTTGAACGCTCTTTGAAAGACCCGCCGAGGCGCGGCGTAAAACGGCCTGCGGCTCGGACCCCCGCCAGACGCGGTCCGCCGTGCCCACTTGCGCAACGCCGGCGAAAAACCGAAAACACACCTGCCGGACGGCGGTAGGCGGACGGGGTCGGATGGCGGGAGGGTGTGGACTGATGCGGTATCGGGCGTGGTTTTTGGTCCTGTCCGTGGCGGGGTGTTCCTCGACGCCGAGCGGCACGACCACGCTGACCCTCAACGATCCGACCTGGGAGCGGGTCAACGTCGAGATCGTGATCACCAAGCGGGCCGATTGCGACAGCCGCGGCGAGGGCTATGTCGAGACCAGGGAACTGGTCATGCGCAAGAACAAGACCGAGGCGATCGAGGTGCCGAGCGGCGCCAATGTGTGCTGGCGCCATGACCGCAATCCCGACAAACCGGTCGCCGGCACCTGGTCGGGGTGGACCAAGGCGACGCTCTTCCCGGGCCAGAACGCCGACACCGATCTTTGAACACGCTCACCCCGTTGCGGGGGAGGGGCTTGGTGAGAGCGCCGTCTTCCAAAAGCCATTTTGCAACTGTAGAAGGCGCCATTGGAGTTGGTCTGGGGCGAACCTTCGCCGGAGCTGTCGCATGGTCCGCCATCTTGTCGCCGCCCTCCTCGCAGCTTTGTTGAGCCCCGCATTCTGCCTTGCCCAGCTGGCCCAGCTTCCGGCATCGCCGGTCCCGCTCTATCCCGGCACGGCACCGCGCTCGATCGAGGCCGAACCGCTGCCGCCGATCGCTCCGGCTCCGGAA
>DATCQF010000695.1:0-6442 GCA_036569735.1 Allostellaceae bacterium
TTCCTCGCCTACGCCGCGGCGATCGCCCCCAGGCTCCGCCTCATCTGCGGCCTCGTGCTCTTGCCGTTGCACAAGCCGCTCGACCTCGCCGAGCAGCTCGCCACCCTCGACATCATGTCGGGCGGCAAGCTCGTCTTCGGCTGCGGCATCGGCTACCGCGACGTCGAGTTCAAGGCGTTCGGCGTGCCCCGCGCGGGGCTCGGGCTTCGCTTCGAGGAGGGCCTCCTGGCGGTCAAGCGGCTGTGGACCGAGGATTTCGTCACGATGAAGGGCTCGCATTTCGAGCTCGACGGCGCGACCTGCACGGTGAAGCCCCTGCAACAGCCGACACCGCCCATTTGGATCGGCGCCAATGCCGATATCGCGATCCGCCGCGCCGCGCGGCTCGGCGATTGCTGGTACATCAACCCGCACAGCACGATGATTACGATCGAGCGCCAGCTGGGGATCTACAGGCGCGCGCTCGATGAATTGGGGAAACCCTTCCCGGCCGAGCTGCCGATGCGCCGCGAGGTCTTTGTCGCACCGACCCGCGCCGAGGCGATCCGCCGCGCGCAGCCCTACCTCGAAGAGAAATACAAGGCCTACCGCGCCTGGGGGCAGGACAAGGTGATGCCGGCCGGCGACGATTTCGACCACGGCTTCGCCGAGCTACTGGAAGACCGCTTTCTGCTCGGCTCTCCCGCCGAAGTCGCCGAGCAGATGCTGCGGCTCAACCGCCGGCTCGGGGTCAACCACATCGTCGCCTCGGTGCATTGGCCGGGCATGCCGAACAGCCTCGCCCTCGACCAGCTGCAAATCATCGCCGAAGAGGTCATGCCGCTGGTTAGGCAAAGCATCTAAGAGATCGACTTTGGTTCGGAGAGCGAGATGACATATTGGTGGGTCAACCAGAATCAAACCTGGCAATATGAGATCGCTGGTGGGTTTTTGTGGTCGCCAAAACTCAAGAGAGACGGGAGTCAGAACCAATTCTACAAGAACATGCAACTAGTACGCACGGTGATGAAATTTTTTCCTACTTCAGCTCATTCGTACAATATATAGGAGTCGCAACTAGGGAGGCGACCAGCGCGAAAAAACCAACTAATTTTGGACAACCGGACCAGTGGGATCCAGATGGCTGGCATGTTCCGGTTGATTGGCGTGCCGTCGGCCCGATAAATCCACGAGAAATCATTGATCTCCTGAGGCCCCATTTGCCTATTCGGTATTCGCCGCTGCAACGCAATGGGAATGGATTACAAGGTGTTTATCTAGCCCGTTTGCCCGAACCAATGGCGCAGGTGCTTCTCAACCAAATAGGATCCTAATCTGCGTAAAGTTCGTAGGGCGGAATAGCGAAGCGTATTCCGCCATTTGAGTTGCGATGTCGGCGGAATGCGCTGCGCTTTTCCGCCCGACACCTAATGGGAGGAAACACCATGAGCCAGGCTCTTGAAGGCATTCGCGTCATCGATTTCACCCATGACCAGGCGGGGCCGTCGTGCACCCAGATGCTGGCCTGGCTCGGCGCCGATGTGATCAAGATCGAGCGCCCGCCGCATTGCGACCGGGCGCGCACACTGTGGAACGCCGACAACCCCGATATCGACAGCTTTTTCTTCCTCCTGCTCAACAGCAACAAGCGCAGCACCGTCATCGATTTGAAGACCGACGACGGCAAGGAGATCGCCCGCCGCCTGATCAAGGAATGCGACGTCGTCGCCGAAAACCTCGGCCCCGGCGTCATGGATCGCCTTGGCCTGGGCTACGAGGAGGTGCACGCGATCAACCCGCGCGCCGTCTATGCCTCGGTCAAGGGCTTTGGCTCCTACGGCCCCTACAGCGGCTTCAAATGCTTCGAGCCGGTCGCGCAGGCGACCTCGGGCGCGATGAGCGTCACCGGCGAAGCTGGCGGGACGCCCCTCCTCAACGGCGCCAATATCGGCGATTCCGGCACCGGCATGCACCTCGCGATGGCGATCCTCGCCGCGCTCGTCCAGCGCGGGCGCACCGGAGAGGGCCAGCTTGTCGAAGTCGCGATGCAGGAGGCGGTGTTGAACCTGACCCGGGTCAAGTTCACCCAGACCCTCGTCAACGGCGAGCCGCTCGGCCGCACCGGCAACCGTTCGCTGAGCGGGTCCTATGCCGATCTCGTGCGCTGCGCCGGCGCGGGCGTCAGTGAAGGAGGGGGGGTCAACGAATACGTCTACATGATGCTGCCGCCCGACAACCCGCAGACCTTCCAGGCGATGACGCAGGTCATCGGCCGGCCCGACCTGCGCGACGACGACCGCTTCAACACCCCGCCGGCGCGCGCCCGCAATGCCGCGGCGCTGACCGAAATCATCGAGGGCTGGGCCCGCAACCACGACAAGCGCGAGGTCATGAAGGCGTTCGCCGGCCGCGGCATCCCGTGCGGAGCGCTGCTCGACACCGCCGAGGTCCTCAAGGACGCGCATCTGCGCGAGCGCGGCACGATCGTCGATCTCGATCATCCGACGCGCGGCCGGTTCTCGACGATCATCAGCCCGCTGCGCCTCTCGGATTCGCCGGTCGAGGCGCGCCGCGCCCCGCTCTACGGCGAACACAACGAGGAAGTGCTGCGCGATATCGCCGGGTACACGCCCGAGGAAATCACGGCGCTGCGCGAAAAGGGCGTCATCAGCCAGGCGTAGGTCGCAGCCCCCACCCCAACCCTCCCCCGCAAGCGGGGGAGGGAGCGCGGCGGAGCCTGAAAGACCCTCCCCCGCAAGCGGGGGAGGGAGGGGCCCGGCGCACAGCGACGGGAAGGTGGGGCTCTAAGCGCCGACGCCGCGCTCGACAGAGCGATCGATCCGCGCGATCAACTCGGGTGGCAGCGGGCCGGCATCGGCCGCGGCGATGCATTCGGCGAGTTCGCGGCGGTTCTTGACCCCCAGGACCAGCGTGTCGATGTCGAGCGACAGCGCGTAGCGGTGCGCGATGACCGCCGGGTTTTCACCAAGTTCGGCGGCGAGGCGGCGAAAGCCGGTGGCGCGCGCGTAATCCAGCATCTCCGGATGATCCGCCGGCAACGGCCGGTCGAGCGCGCCGGTCAACGCCCCGGCCTGCACCGCGCGGATCCCCATGACCGCGACCCCGTTCGCCCGCGCCGCCGCCATCACCGCGCGCGGCTTCGCCGGCCCGTCGAAAAACTTGAGGCCGCCCGGCGAATCGAGCAGGTTGGCGATGCATTGCACCGCCGCCGGCGCCGGCGCTTCGCCGATGAGGCGGATGATCGTGTCCGGATGGCCGATGCCTGTGAGGCCCCAGGCGCCGATGACGCCCTCGCCGACGAGGCGCTCGAACACCGGGCGGACATGGTCGACAAAGATGGCGTATGGGGTCATGCGGGCGGCGACATCGGGCCGGCCGGCCAAATGCGCCGGGTCGGGCACGACATTCGAGTGCAGGAAAAACACATCGAGCCGCGACAGGCGCAACCGCTTCAAGCTCCCCTCGATCGAGCGGTGCAATATCGCCTCGATCTCGGCCGGAGCGGCGTTGCCGAGGTTGCATTTGCTGGTGACCCGCACCCCCGCGGGGAGTTGTACGGCAAACGCGGCGCCAACGACCTCCTCGGCCTTGCCATCGCCGTAGCGCGGCGCGAGATCGAAGAGCGTGATGCCCGCCTCCACCGCGGCGTGCACGGTCAGGACGCATTCCTCGAAGGTGGTTTCGCCCCACACCATGCCGAGCCCGCCGCCGCCCAGGGTCAAGGCCGATACCGGCGGCATCCGGCCGAAACGGTGTTGCTGCATGCCCGCTCCCTTCCCTCTTCGATCGCGGACATCGCTTAAACGCGGCAACGAATAAAGCCAAGCGCCTCGTCTTGCGGGTTATTCTCGTGTTAGGAGCGTGCGCGGGGCACGGCCGAGGAGCTGAGTTGATGAGCACCGGTCTTTCAGGAGAAGCGAGCGCGCCGCGCCGAGGCGCCGACGTCACGATTTTCTCGATCATCCTGGCGCTCAGCTTTTCGCATTTCCTCAACGACATGATCCAGTCGCTGGTGCCGGCGCTCTACCCGATGCTGAAAGGGTCGTACGGCCTCAGCTTTGCGCAGATCGGGCTGATCACGCTGACCATGCAGGTCGCCTCCTCGGTGCTGCAGCCGGCGATCGGCCTCTTTGCCGACCATCGCCCACAGCCTTATTCGCTGGCGGTCGGCATGGGGATCACGCTGGTCGGCCTCCTCCTGCTGGCCGGCGCCGGGAGCTACCCGTTGCTCTTGGTCGCGGCGACGCTGGTCGGCGCCGGATCGGCGGTGTTCCACCCGGAAGCCTCGCGGGTCGCGCGGATGGCGTCGGGCGGGCGGCATGGCCTCGCGCAATCCCTGTTCCAGGTCGGCGGCAATGTCGGGTCGGCAACGGGGCCGATCCTCGCCGCCTTTATCGTGATCCCCAAAGGCCAGGGCAGCATCAGCTGGTTTTCCGCGGCGGCGCTCCTCGCGATGGCGGTCTTGTTCGCGGTCGGGAACTGGCATTGGAAAGAGCGCGCCGCGCCGCCGCGAGCACGGCCGGCCCCCGCCTCCGACCGGCCGGGCCTGTCGCGCGGCAAAATCGCGTGGTCCCTGGCGATCCTCCTGGCCCTCGTATTCTCCAAGGCGTTCTACCAGACCAGCCTCAGCACCTATTACATGTTCTACCTGATCGACAAATTCGGCCTCTCGATCAAACAGGCCCAGATCTACCTGTTCGTCTTCCTCGCATCGGTCGCGCTCGGCACCCTGATCGGCGGCCCGCTCGGCGACCGGATCGGGCGCAAATCGGTGATCTGGGGCTCGATCCTCGGTGTCGTGCCGTTCACCCTGGCGCTGCCCCACGCCGACCTCATGTGGACCGGGATCCTCAGCGTGGTGATCGGGCTGACCTTAGCGTCCGCCTCCTCGGCGATCATCGTCTACGCGTTCGACCTCGTTCCGGGGAAGATCGGCACCGTTGCCGGGCTCTTCTTCGGCCTGTCGTTCGGCCTCGCCGGGGTCGGCGCGGTCGCGCTCGGCTGGCTGGCCGACGCGACGAGCATCGACTTGGTCTACCAGCTGTGCGCCTTCCTGCCGCTTATCGGGCTGTTGACGATATTCCTGCCGGATCTCGGCCGCCCGATGCGCCGGGCGCCGATCAGAAAGCCCGCGCTCGAAACCGGGTCATGATGCTATAGTTGCGGCAATCGCGCGCCTGCTGGGAGGATGTGATGGCCAACCGAATGATCTCCTGCGACGACCACATGGATCTGGGCCAGTTGCCGGCCGATCTGTGGCTGACCCGGCTGCCGGCATCCTTGCGCGACCGCGCCCCGCGCATCGAGGAGCGCGACGGCCAGGCGGTATGGATCTGCGACGGCAAGGTGTGGGGACGGTGGGACGGCAAGGCCCCGGCGACCGGCAACCAGCGGGCGGTAAAACCGATCTACAACGCCTTCGACCGCGCCGGCATCCACGACCACAGCGCCCGGCGGCCCGCCAATGCCGAATTGCGCCTCGCCGACATGGACCGCGACGGCGTCCAGACTCAGGTCATCTTTGGCCCGATCTTCCAGATTTCTACGGACGACGAGGCGCTGCGGATCGCCTGCTACCGGGTCTACAACGACTGGCTGATGGAGTTCTGCGCGACCGCCCCCGACCGGCTGATCGGCGTGCCGATGCTGCCCGAAACCCCGCAGGCCGCGACCGACGAGTTGCTGCGCCTCGCCGCCAAGGGTGGGGTGCGCCAGGTCACCCTGATGATCGCCAACATAAAGCCCAAGCTCGACGACCCGGCCTGGGAGAAGTTGTGGAGCGCCCTCGAAGACACCGGCATCATCCTCTCCTGGCACATCACGGTGTTTGTCGGAAAGCCCGGCGACCGCGTCGCCGGCAAGACCGCCAGCGTCTTCGAGAACACCAAATTCTTCCTGGGCAACTTCCTCGAACCCTTTGTCGATTTGTTCGCCTGGGGCATCCTCGAACGCCACCCCAAATTGAAGATGGTGATGGCCGAGGCCGGCACCGGCTGGCTCCCCTGGCTCGTCCAGGAACTCGACTACCGCCATTGGCGCCTCTGGGAGGCCAAGGATTTCTGGGCCGACAAGGGCGGCATCCAGCTCGAAACCAAGCCTAGCGAACTCTTCAAGCGCCAGATCTACGCGACCTTCCAGGAAGATTACGCGGCGATGGCGCTGATCCCGTTCTTCGGCGAGAGCCATCTCCTGTGGGCCTCCGACTACCCCCACCCCGACAGCGTCTGGCCCAACTCAAAGGCCGCCATCGAACGCCAGATGAGCCACCTCTCCCCCGAAATGCGCCAGAAACTGACCCACGACAACGCCGCCGCGCTGTACGGGCTGGGGTGAGGCGGCGGCGAAAAAAATTTCATATCGCACCGGCGCGGGCCGGTGCCACCGCGAAAGGGGTCCCGGCCTTCGCCAGGCCTTCGCCGGGGCGACGAACGCTGGTCATAAT
>DATCQF010000696.1:0-7668 GCA_036569735.1 Allostellaceae bacterium
AAGCATACCAATATGCAGGGCCACCCTTTCTCAAGTATCTCTTCGATATCGTGAACGCTGCCTGAACGTTGTGATCGGGACTCCAGTAAAGGGCGCGACTCTTTCTTATCAACGGTACTCCCTCTTTTTTTGAAAGGGCCGCTACAATTTCATCACGCTTCGCTTGCAACAGCTCGCTATCCGTGAATTCCCATGTACCCTTTTCTTTTTCAACCGAGGCGACATCTTGCTCAGCATCATCAACCTTTAGTACCTCTGCCTCAACGGCACTCTCAACATCTTTAGCCGTGGTGAACATTACGTCCACCATTTCATCTAACCGGGTATACTCGCGTGGTGTGAGCAGACTACGAATCTTGCGCCCGATCTCAGGTCCCTCGGCACCCTCCTTCAACTCTACCAGCTTTTGGAGAGCATCCGTGCTGATGAGCCTCATGTCCCACGCATGTTGGGAACCCCGAATCTGAGCCTCAAGCTCGCCTGTGTCCTCACGCCCCACCACGATCAGGACCGAAGCGTTCGAAGTAACCTGGCCCGCCTTAATCAATCCCTCTCTGTAACGAGCAAGGGTATCCAGCGATATGCGGTAGGCATCCGTTGTTTTGACTTCGATTATTATCGCTTGCCCATCTTGGGCAGACCAAATCCCGTAATACCCAATTGCGTTTGTGGTTCCTTGATAACGGCCATTTGTGACCTGATAATCCAACCGACGCCCAAGCTCGTTGACGAGGTCCTGTAAAACCAGCCCGGATTTCTGAAAATGCACTGTCAGGCATCGATCGATATAAGCAGCTAGTCTCTGGCTATCAACCTGTTGAAGGTACTCTCGCAATTCGTGCGAGCAATCGGAGTTATCCAGCAAGCTGCCTGATCCTGCGGTTGCGAGGATCTGTTCAATTGATAGCTGGGCGATTGTCGCCGGGTTCGACGACCAGAGGTCTAAGAGTGGCATAGCGCCTTTTTTCGTTCAGGAATTGTGGAGGGAACGATACCCGCCCAGCCATTCGGTTACAATCAATCCTATGAGCAGACGGCGAATCCGCCGAACGCCATGTAGAAGGTGGCGCGTAGCGCGAGAGCTGAGAAGCAAAGCGCTGAGCGATCCGCCACGTTTTACGCGGCCTCGATCACGATGCCCATCCGTTTGCCGAGCACCCTCAGCGCGGCATCAACCTGATTGATCCTGCTCTGGTGAAGCGGATCTCGAAGGCGTCGCACCGTTTTTTCGTCCGTGCCGAGGCGCCGCGCCAGAGCGACATTCGAGACCCCGGCCACGAGCATGGCGTCATGCAGCGCCAGCTTGGCGGCAACGAGCGGGGGCACATAAGCGAGCGGGCGACCGTTAGCCGGGGAGGGGCGCGGCAGAAGTTCGGCGCTGTCGGTGTAGAAGGAAAGCGCTGTCACGAGCGCATCCTCCGCCATCGCCGCCGCATCGTCCTCGGTATCACCTTGCGTGATCGCCTCCGGCACATCCGGAAAGGTAACGGTGAAGCCGCCCTCTGGCTGCGCGAGCAACTCGAAGGGATATGCGTAATGCATTTCGACTATTCCATGTCCTCAGGCTTTAGCCCGAGCTGCTTCAAGATGCCATACAAGGTACCGGTCTTCAGGTCCGCCGAATGTCGCCCTACGACCGAGCGCCGGCCGGCAAGCCTGACCTTCGTGTGGTTCTTGCCCTCTGACATCTCGAAATCCAGACCGCGCTCCGTAGCCAGCCGACGCAAGCGCCGCAAAAGCTCGGCCGGTTTCATCGACCTAATGTCGGACAGTTTTGTCCGATGATCAAGAGCTGGGCCGCCTCGCAATAGTGTCGGCGAGGATTGCTGGGGCGCACGCCGCAGTTTCACCGAACACCCTGTCGAAGGTGGCGCGCAGGGCCAGGTCGATTTCGGGCATCGATGCGGTGATGCCGAGCCGGGCGAGCGAGGTGACGCCGTGCCCGGAAATTCCGGGGGCGATGCCGCAGGGGATGATGCCGCGGTAGTGGTCGAGGTCGGGGTCGACGTTGAGCGCGACGCCGTGATAGCTGACCCAATGGCGTACCCGCACGCCGATCGCGGCGATCTTGTCGTCGTGTCCGTCGGGTCGGGCAATCCACACGCCGACCCGGCCGTCGCGGCGCTCGCCCGTGATGTTGAAGCGCGCCAGGGCGGCGATGATCCATTCCTCGAGGCGCCACACGTGGCAGCGCACGTCGCGCTGCCCGGGGCGCCGGGGGCGGTCCAGATCGAGCAGCACATAGGCGATGCGCTGACCCGGGCCGTGATAGGTGTACTGGCCGCCGCGGCCGCTCCGGTAGACCGGCAGGCGATCCGGATCGAGCAGGTCCTCGGGGAGCGCGCTGGTGCCGGCGGTGTAGAGCGGGGGGTGTTCGAGGAGCCACACGAGTTCGGGCGCCTGACCATCGCGGATCGCCGCGACCCGGCGCTCCATCGCCTCGACCGCCGTATCGTACGGCACCGGGGCATCGCCGCAGCGCCACTCGATTTCCTCCGCCCGCATACCGATCTCCGGGACCATCACGCCGATCTTCGGGGCCATCGCGCTTGATATGGTACCGCGTATTTGCTAAGCACGCGCCCCACCCCAAGCGGGGTATTCGCGGCGTGCGGTCGTGGCGGAACTGGTAGACGCGCAGCGTTGAGGTCGCTGTGGGGGAAACTCCGTGGAAGTTCGAGTCTTCTCGACCGCACCATCCGCCTGCCGGCCGGTTCCATCAGCCTCATTCGCCAAATTAATAGGGAGCGGCCGGCCATGCGCGCACCTGTCATCGGGGTTCTCGCCCTCGTACTTGCCGGCACCTCCGCCGCGGCGCAGATGGTCGGCGGCCAGTATCGGGTAGCGGGCACCAACGCCGACGGGTCGTCCTATAGCGGCACCGCGACGATCGCGCCGAGCAGCGACTCGACCTGCCGGATCAACTGGCAGACCGGCTCGACTTCGACCGGCATCTGCATGGTGGCCGGACGGGCGTTTGCCGCCAGCTATCGGATGGGCGGCAAGGTGGGCCTGGTGGTCTACGAGCTGCAACCGGACGGCAGCATGAAGGGGGTGTGGACCATCGCCGACCAGCCGGGCGCCGGCACCGAGGTTTTGACCCCGGTGAAATAACCCCGCGAGGCCTCCCGAAATCGGGGCCCGGAGGCCATATACCGCGCATGCAGAACACCAGGGTCTCGCCGCTCGACCACGATCTCGGCCCCGAAGTTGACATGCTGCGCGGCAGCGTGCGCGATTTCGCCGACGAGCATATCGCCCCCATTGCCGCCGAGATCGATAAGACCGACCGCTTTCCGGTGGAATTGTGGCCCGAGATGGGCGCGCTCGGGCTGCACGGGATCACGGTCGAGGAGGAATATGGCGGGGCCGGCATGGGCTATCTCGCCCATTGCGTCGCGATGGAGGAGGTGAGCCGCGCCTCGGCCTCGGTCGGGCTGTCCTACGGCGCCCATTCCAACCTGTGCGTCAACCAGATCCGGCGCAACGGCAGCGCGGCGCAAAAGCGCAAATACCTGCCGGACCTGATCTCGGGCGCGCATGTCGGGGCCTTGGCGATGAGCGAGCCGGAGGCCGGCTCCGATGTCGTGTCGATGCGGCTACGCGCCGACAGACAAGGCGACCGCTATGTCCTCAACGGGACGAAGATGTGGATCACCAACGGCCATGTCGCCGATACGCTGGTGGTCTACGCCAAGACCCGGCCTGATGCCGGGGCGCGCGGCATCACCGCGTTTCTGATCGAAAAGGGTTTTTCCGGTTTTCGCCCGGCGCAGAAGCTCGACAAGCTCGGCATGCGCGGGTCGCCCACCTCGGAACTGGTGTTCGAGGATTGCGAGGTGCCGGCGGAGAATGTGCTGGGCGCCGTCGACGCCGGCGTGAGCGTCCTGATGAGCGGGCTCGATTTCGAGCGCGCGGTGCTCGCCGCCGGACCGCTCGGCATCATGCAGGCCGCGCTCGACGTGGTCATCCCCTACATCCACGACAGAAAGCAGTTCGGCCAGCCGATCGGCGAGTTCCAGCTGATCCAGGCGAAGGTGGCCGACATGTACGCCGCGTCGAGCGCTTGCCGCGCCTATGTCTATGCCGTGGCGCGGGCCTGCGACCGCGGCCAGACGACGAGGAAGGACGCCGCCGGCGCCATCCTCTACGCCGCCGAGGCCGCGACCCGGATCGCGCTCGACGCGGTGCAGATACTGGGCGGCAACGGCTACATCAACGACTACCCCACCGGGCGCCTCCTGCGCGACGCCAAGCTCTACGAGATCGGTGCCGGCACTAGCGAAATCCGCCGCATGCTGATCGGCCGCGAGTTGTTTACCGAGAGCGCGTGATGCGGCGGCGCGACATGATCGTCGGGGCCGGCGCGGCCGCGCTTCGATGGCCCCGCGCCGCCAGCGCCGACGGACCACCTCACCGAATCGGCGTGATGTCTGCCGGGGGGGAACGTTCCGCGCCGCAGTACGACGCTTTTGACGCTCGGATGCGCGAACTCGGCTATGCCGATGGGCGCAACCTCGCGGTCATCTTCCGCAGCGCCGAAGGCCATGCCGAGCGACTGCCGCAGATCGCGGCGGAGGTTGTCGGCGAGCGACCGGAAGCGATCGTAGCGGTCGGTCCCGAGGCGACGTTGCGGGCGGTGCACGCGGCAACGACATCGATCCCGATCATCATGGTCGCGATCGACTATGATCCGATAGCGCGCGGGTATGTCGCCGGCCTGGCGCGAACCCGGCGGCAACATTACCGGGGTTTTTGCGCAGCAGATCGAGCTGGCGGCCAAGCGCTTGGAAATTTTGACGCAAACGCTCCCGGCGGTTAAGCGGATCGGCGTGCTGTCCGACGAATTCTCCGTTGACCAGTTACATGCGGTCGAAACCGCTGCTCCGGGTTTGGGCGTCGCGCTTGACACGATGGAGCTGCACACCCCGCCCTACGACTTCGCGCCGGCATTGACCGGGTTGCGTAATCGTGGCGCCGGCGCCGTGCTGACGCTGATGTCGCCGGTATTCTTCCTCCAGCGCGCGGGGCTCGCCGACAGCCTGCTGCGCGCAAACCTGCCGGCGAGTTTCGGCGTGCGCGATTATCCCGTGGCCGGCGGGCTGGTGAGCTACGGTGCCAGTGTCATCGGCATGCTGCGCCGCGCCGCCGAGTACGTCGACAAGATCGTCAAGGGCGCCAAACCGGCCGACTTGCCGATCGAGCAGCCGACCAAATTCGAGTTCGTCATCAATCTCAAGACCGCCAAGGCGCTCGGCCTGACAATCCCGCCGGCGATCATTGCCCGCGCCGACGAGGTGATCGAATGAGACAAGAGTGCCTGGCATGCGCCGGTTGATCTCGTCGGGGTCGCCGTTCGAGGCCGAAGCCGGGTACAGCCGCGCGGTCGTCGATGGCGAGTTTGTGTTTGTCGCCGGCACCACCGGGTTCGACTATGCCCGGATGACGATATCGGACGACCCGGCCGAGCAGGCCCGCCAGGCGTTGCGCAACATCGAAGCGGCGCTGGCCGAGGCTGGCGCCAGTCTCGCCGATGTCGTGCGGGTCAGATACTACCTGCCCGACGCCGCCGACTGGCCGCGCATCGTCCCGGTGCTGGGCGAGGCGTTCGGCAGGGTCCGCCCGGCGACGACGGCCCTCATCTGCGGCCTCATCGACCCGCGCATGAAGATCGAGATCGAGGTCACCGCACGCTGCCAAGCCGCGACCGGGCGGTGAGGAGGATTGGATGAGGCGCCATAGCCTACTCATCGTCGCGGCGCTATCTCTCCTGGTTTCCGCTGGCCCGGGGGCCGGGGCTCAGGCGGCCGATAAGGTCTACCGCCTTGGCGTACTTTCGCCGAGTTCCGGCACGATCGAGCGGTATCGCGCCGGGATGTTTCCCGAGCTCGCCAAGCTTGGGTTTACCGAAGGGAAAAACCTGGTAGTCGAGGTGCGGTACGGCTCGACGGAACAACTGCCGGCGCTGGCGCGCGACCTCGTGGCGACTCGGCCGGCCGCGGTCATTGCCGCCGGTTCCGCAGCAATCCAGGCGATCCGCCAAGAAGCCGCGTCGATGCCGGTCATCGGCGCGTTCATCGGAATGGACCCGATCGCCGCCGGCTTCGCGGCAAGCCTCGCCCGCCCCGGCGGCATGGTCACCGGGATCGTGATGCTGGCGCCGGAGTTGGACGCCAAGCGGCTGCAGCTGCTGCATGAGGCGGTACCGGACCGGTCTCGGGTCGCGGTACTCGCCGCCGACGCGCAGCGTGACGCTGTGAACCTCGCGGCGGTGAAGCAGGCTGCGGGCCTCGCCGGCGTCCAGCTCCTGCCGTTCTACGCAGCTAAACCGGAGGCTTACGCGGCCGCCTTCGCCCAGATGCGCGGCGCGGGAGCCGGCGCTCTGGCAATCCTCTCGGCCCCGGAACTTTTTACCGATGCGTCCACCTTGGCCGCGCTCGCCGTGGAAGCAGGATTGCCGACGGTCTGCGAATGGCGATTGATGGCGGAGCAAGGCTGCCTGATCGGCTATGGCCCGGATCGCAAGGAGCTGCAACGCCGCGTGGCGGATTATGTGGCGCGGATCCTGCGCGGGACCGCACCGGGCGAGTTGCCGATCGAGCGACCGACGCATTTCGAGTTTGCGGTCAACATGAAGACCGCGAAGGCGCTCGGGCTGACGCTCCCGCCATCGATCCTCGCCCGGGCCGACGAGGTGATCGAATGAGGCTGACCGACGAGCAGCGCATGCTGCGCGACACGGCGTGGGAGTTTGCGCAAAAGGAGCTCGCGCCCAATGCCGCCGAGTGGGACCGTGGGGCGCAATTCCCGGCCGAGGCGCTGGCTGAGCTCGGGCGGCTCGGGTTCATGGGGATGCTGGTGCCGGCGGAATATGGTGGGGCCGGAGCCGATCATGTCGGGTATGCGCTGGCATTGGAAGAGATCGCGGCGGGCGACGGCAGCGTCTCGACGATCCTCAGCGTGCACAACTCCGTGGGCTGCATGCCGGTCCTGCGCTACGGCTCCGCGGAGCAGAAAGAGCGCTTTCTCAAGCCGATGGCGGTGGGCGAGATGCTCGCGTGCTTCTGCCTGACCGAGCCGGGGGCCGGCTCCGACGCCGCCGCGATTCGGACACGCGCCACGCGCCACGGCAACCGCTGGGTGGTCAACGGCACCAAGCAGTTCATCACCTCCGGGCAGCACGCCCAGGTCGCAATCGTCTTCGCGGTGACCGACCCCGATGCCGGGCGCCGCGGCATCAGCGCCTTTATCGTGCCGACCTCGACCCCGGGGTACCGGGTCGCGCGGCTCGAGAAAAAGCTCGGGCAGCGCGCCTCGGACACCGCGCAGCTCGTCTTCGAGGACATGGAGCTGACCCCCGATTTGATGCTCGGCGCCGAGGGCGAGGGCTACCGGATCGCATTGTCCAACCTCGAAGGCGGGCGCATCGGCATCGCCGCGCAGGCGCTCGGCATGGCCCGGGCGGCGTACGAGGCGGCGCTCGCCTATGCGAAGGAGCGCGAGGCGTTCGGTGTGAAAATAATCGAACACCAGGCGGTGGCGTTCCGCCTCGCCGACATGGCGACCGGGCTTGCCGCGGCGCCCGGCATCGGGGTCGGTCACCGCGAAGACGATTGCGACCTGGGCGTGCAGCCCGGAGGTGATGAACTGCTTGGTGCCGTTGACCAC
>DATCQF010000697.1:0-1570 GCA_036569735.1 Allostellaceae bacterium
GATCACGACCGTCGCGCACCCGGTCTTCGCGCACCACCTCGATCCGGAACGCTGGTGGAGCTGGCACGGCGCGCCACTCCTGATCATCGGCGAGTACGACAAATACCTGGCGGCCTGGATGCGCCCGGCACTGAATGCGGTGTATCCGCCGCCGCCCGGCTCGGGATCGGGCATCCCAACGATAGAGACCGGGAGCATGGCGCAAAGCGGCCCGCGATGAGCTGGCTGCGCGCGCTCGCCTTCAACATCGCCTTTGTCGCCGTGACGGGGCTGCTCGGCGTTGCGGGTCTGCCGATGCTGCTGGCGCCGCGCCGCCGGGTGATGCGTTTCGGGCGGTTCTGGGCGCGCTGCGTCCTCGCGCTTTTGAAGGCCATTGTCGGGCTGGACGGCGAGGTTCGCGGCACGGAGCACCTGCCGCGCGGCCCCTCCATCATCGCGATGAAGCATCAATCGGCATGGGACACGCTGATCCTGCCGGTGGTGCTCGGCGACCCCGCGGTGGTGCTGAAACGCGAGCTCTTTCTCGTCCCGTTCTACGGCTGGTACGCGGCGCGGGCGGGCTCGATCGCGATCGACCGGCGAGGCGGCGCGGGGGCGCTGCGCCGCATGTTGACGGCGGCGCGGCGCGCAGCATCGGCGGGACGCCCGGTGGTGATCTTTCCCGAGGGGACGCGCACCGCGCCGGGCCACCGCCTCGCCTACCAGCCCGGGGTCGCAGCGCTCTACCAGGCCCTCCAACTGCCGGTGGTGCCGGCCGCGGTCAATTCCGGGCTCTATTGGGGCCGGCGCAGCTTTGTCAAACGGCCGGGCCGGATCATCCTCGCCTTCCTCGAACCGATCGCGCCGGGGCTGCCGCGCCGCCAGATGATGGCCGAGCTCGAAGCCCGCATCGAAGCGGCCACATCGGCGCTGGAGCGGGAAGGCGCGGAGGGTTAAGGCGCCGGGGAGCGTGGCGAGGGCCCCGGCTTTCGCCGGGGATGCTATTGTTTTCCTGCTCGCGAGCGATCAGCCCTCGCGGCACTTGACCATGCGCAAGGGCGTGTAGACGAGCGCCGTCGTGCCGTCCTGCTTTTTGACCCGCACCCGGGTGCGTACGAGGCCGCGCCCGGGGCGGCTCTTCGAGCGGCGCGCCTCGATGATCTCGCATTCGGCATGGATCGTGTCGCCGGCCACCACCGGGTTCTCGATCGTCAGCTCCATGTGGAGAAAGGCATACCCGGTGTGCTGCATCGTCGCCTGCACGAGGAGCCCCTCGGCAAAGCAATAAACCAGAGCCCCCGGCGCCAGGCGCCCCTTGATGTCGCTCTCATCGGCGAGGAACTCGACATTGGTGAACAGCACCTCGACCATGCCGGTAGCGTTGACGAAATTGGTGATGTCGGCCTCGGTCACGGTGCGCCCGATCGTCTTGAATTGCCGCCCGACCGGCAAATCCTCGAAGAAAAACCCAAGACCAACGGTTTCCACGCGGTGTTCTCCCAATGTTTGCCGGCACTCCCCGATAGCAGCCCCCACCCTCCCACGGCTTTGCCGCGGGTCCCTCCCTCCCCCGCATGCAGGGGAGGGTTTT